>CAZDYB010000059.1:0-12701 GCA_964509045.1 uncultured Akkermansia sp. | reverse complement strand
GACCCACGCAAGCCCCACCGAATCCCGCCCACCCACCACCCGCTCCCACCATTCCCGGGCCTTCGCATGGTCGGGGAAGTCGGAGTTGTATGCATTGATGAGCAGGTTGACGTCGGGGAGGATCATGATCGACGGATCCGGGCAATGGTGGCGGTGTCCTCCAGTTCATCGGCGATGCGATTCATCAAGTGTGGATCCGTTCCCGGGCTGAAACCGCCCGGGTGAGGTTGAACCCGAAAGGGCTTTCTGGATTTGACTGGGGCATCCAGCGCCAAGCCGGTCCGGAGAGCGGTGTTCACGACCTCCTTGAAGGTGAGTTTGCGTTTCCGGACCCGCGCCTGGAGTTCCCGGGCGACGTCCGAGTCCAATGTCAGGGTTGTTCGCATGCTTGAAGATTGATGCTGAGAAACTGTGATGTCAAAGCATCAGACCTGGATGGGCATCGAAGACCGATCCCACACCGGTGGGGTGGATTCGCCTTCCCATCGGCGTCATTGCCACGCAAATCCTCAGCCCATGGAAAGCCCGCGTTTGAAGCTGGATCTTCGACTGCTCGTGTCCGGTCTGGTCGCCCTCATGATGGCGTCCGACTGCCGGTCCAGTCCGCCACTGCTGCCCGGGGCCGATCCCCACGCCGCGCTGATGGACGGGTCGGTATGGATCTTCCCCACCTGGAGCGAGGAACGCCGCCGACAGAAGTTCTTCGCGTTTTCATCGACCAACCTGATCGACTGGCAACGCCACGGTCCGTTGCTGGACCTGGCCGAGGTTCCCTGGGTCGCGGAAGACCGGCAACCCTGGCACGGCGCGTGGGCTCCCTGTGTCCTGCATCGTGATCGTCGTTGGTACCTCTACTACTCGGTCGGCCCTCAGAATCCCACCCCTTCCCGCCTCGGTGTCGCGGTCGCCGACCAGCCTGGTGGACCGTATCGCGATTCCGGTCGCCCCCTCCTGACCGGCGGGAACGGGTTCGAGGCCATCGATCCCATGGTCTTCGAGGATCCAAAGTCCGGCACGACCTATCTCTATGTCGGTGGAAGTGCTGGTGCGAAGCTCCGCGTGTTTGAACTCGCGCCGGATCTCGTCCGGTTCACCCGCGAGATCCCGGTCGAAACCCCGCCGAAGTTCACCGAGGGCGCCTACATGCATTGGCATCGCGACCGCTACTACCTTTCGTACAGCCATGGCGGTTGGCAGCACTCCTCCTATTCCGTGCATTACGCCACGGCGCCTTCGCCCATGGGTCCCTGGACCTACCAGGGCCCCATCCTCACGAGCGACGCCACCCGCAAGGGGCCCGGTCACCATTCCTTCCTGCATTTCCCGGGAACCGACGACTGGCGCATCGTCTATCACCGGTGGGAAAACCAGACCGGTGATGGCCCCTACAAGGGTTCCCGCCAGATCTGCATCGATCAGGTGGAGTACACCCCCGACGGACGCATCCTTCCCATCCGCATGTCGGATCAACCGCCGCCCCGGCCTCCCGGGCCTGTGCCGACGCTGCTGGAAGGGAAGTAGCCAAGAGGCATCGCGATGGGCACCCCATGACCGGGGTTGCACTCCGGGCCCGGCAATCCGGGAGTGGATTCTGACAAGCGTTGGGAAGCGGGTGGAAAGGCAGGGACGACGTTGATGACGGATGAAGACGAATACATTCGGACGTTGTCAGGATTCCCATGCCTGCCGGTGGTTGGGGTCGGCTGGCTGGATGTCGATGGCTGCGGCGTTGGTGATCCAGGTGGGTGAGGCGGCACCGACCGAGGTCGTGGTGGGACCTGACCTGGTCCATGCGCGCATGAACGCCTCGTTTGCGCGGCATCCAGATGGCCGGGTCTTCCTGTTTGGCGGGCACGGGCCGGGGTTTGTGTCGATGGCCAGCGCCGAGGTGTGGCGGCCTGATCCGGGTGCGTTTTCGGGTCTCAACATGAGGTTCACCCATGACGGCCCGGCCATCGCGCGGCTCTCGGATGGACGCATCCTGTTGGCGGGCGGTGCCTCGGATCTGGGTGTGCCGGCCTATGCACACGCCGAGATCTTCGATCCGGCGGATGAATCCTTCACGGTGACGGGCAACATGGTCCGATTCCGTGCGGGTGCCGGGGCGGCGACGTTGACGGGCGGTCGGGTATTGATTGCGAGTGCGTGGTATGTCCACAACGACGCCCACACCCATGGGGAGCTTTTCGATCCGGCCACCGGGCAGTTCACAGCCACTGGCGCGCTTCACACGCCGCGTTCCTATGCGTTCGTGGTGCCATTGCAGGACGGCGGGGCGTTGGTGATGGGCGGGACGGGGCCCACCGGTGGTGGGCTTGAAGGACGGGTGGAACGGTTCAATCCGGCGGACGGTTCCTTCAGCAGCGTTCAGGATCTGCTGTTCGTCGGTGAAACCGGTTGGCGCACCTCCGGTGGCAACCTGCCGGTGGACGATCTGCGTCTGGCCGACGGCCGGTTTGTGAACATGGCGACCCGGACGGTGAACGGCATCACCGAGACCCTCCTTTTCACGGTGGATCCCGTGTCTGGATTGATTGCGAAGCTGCCGTTGCAGACTCCGTTGCCGGACAGTTCGGAGGCCAACTTCTACGCTCCACCGATCGTTTCCCGCGACGGGAGCGAAGTCTTTCTCCTGGGCAACAGGAGTGGAACGACCCCGTTGCAACATCAGGTGGCCCGCATCCAGGTGGCGACCGGCAGGGTGAGCCTTCCCGCGGTGGAGGGTGGATTCGATGGGTATTACCCGAGCTATGCTGCGATGGCCCCGTTGTCGGATGGGCGACTGCTCATTGCAGGAGGGACCACCGGCGACAATTTCCAGGCGGTGGCCCGCACGCGACTGGTGACCGTGGGTCAGGACGAGCCGGAGATTCCCAATCTGACGGTGATCCTGCGGAATGATGTCCCGGGTCAACCCGCGCTCCAGTTCTCATGGCCTGTAGGTGGAACGGAGTTGGTCCTCGAAGACACGGAAGAACTGGGTGGGACCTGGCGGACGGTCACGGCGGAGCAGGTGGTGGAGGATGGCTGGATCCGGGTGACCTTCGCCGTCCCGTCGGATGTGCCGCATCGATTCCTGCGACTGCGCCTGCCCCAGGCCGCATCCAGATAGCAGGATCGGTTGTTCCGGCTGGTGCTTCTTCCGCAATGCCTTCGTCGGTCCCGGCATCCAACCCGGGGTGCGCTCCGCGACCTTGGGGCCACAGGGAGGCAAGCCGTCGGGATTAGGCTTCCCTGGCTGATCTCCGGGCCTAGATTCGGGGGCATAGAAGCCGTTACCCAGATCCTGGAGCGGATTGCCCGGAATGAACCGTCCGCCTCCGCCGAATTGCTTCCGCTGGTTTACGAGGAGTTGCGTCGGCTGGCTGCGTTTCGGATGTCCCGTGACGTGCCGGGACAGACGTTGCAGCCGACGGCCCTGGTCCATGAAGCCTACCTGCGGTTGGTGGATGTTCCCGAGCCGCAGGCATGGGATGGGCGCGGCCACTTCTTTGCGGCTGCGGCCGAGGCGATGCGCCGGATCCTGGTGGAGAATGCCCGGCGCAAGATGCGGCTGAAGCGTGGCGGAGATCTGGATCGGGTTGGGTTGGAGGGACTCGACATTGCGGCGGTCGCGGGGGATGAGCAGGTGTTGGCCGTGAGCGAGTCCCTGGATCGGCTGGCGTTGCATGACCCCGAGGCGGCCGAACTCATCAAGCTCCGCTTCTTCGTCGGGCTGCCCAACATCGAGGCGGCGGCCCTGCTGAAGATCCCCGAGCGGACCGCGAAGCGTCGCTGGGCCTACGCACGCGCCTGGCTCATTGAAGACCTGCGTCGTGCATGAAGCTGGTTTTTCTGGCCCAAACTGCCCTTGGATGGCGCATGGCATTTGAATGGACACGTTGAAGGCATCCGGCGGTGACCCGTCCCGGGAACGGGCGCTGTTCGAGGCAGCGCTCGACCTGGAGGGTGGAGCGCGGGCTGCCTTCCTCGAAGCGCAATGCGGCGCGGATGCCCTCCTGAGAAGCCGGATCGAAGCGCTGCTGGAGATTGCGTGTGATGAGGACGTCATCCTGCCCGGCATCCCAGCGGCATCGGTTGCCGTGCCGGATCAATCCGTGACCCCTTCAGGAACGATCCTGGAACGGCCCGGGATGACCATTGGGCGATATTCCCTGCTGGAAGAGATTGGCGAGGGAGGCTGCGGCGTGGTGTACCTGGCGGAGCAGAGGGAACCGGTCCGACGCCGGGTGGCGTTGAAGATCCTCAAGCCGGGCATGGACACCCGCAGCGTGGTGGCGCGTTTCGAGGCTGAACGCCAGGCGCTGGCGCTGATGGATCACCCGAACATCGCGCGGGTCCTCGACGGGGGAGCGACCGAAACCGGGCGTCCGTTCTTCGTGATGGAACTGGTCCGGGGCATCCGCATCACGGATTTCTGCGATGAACGGCGGCTTTCGGCGCGGGAACGCCTGGGCCTGTTCGTCCAGGTCTGCCACGCCATCCAGCATGCGCATCAGAAGGGGGTGATCCATCGTGACATCAAGCCATCGAACATCCTGGTGACGGTGAACGATGACGTCGCGGTGCCGAAGGTGATCGACTTTGGAATAGCGAAGGCGACGGGCCAACCGCTGACCGACAAGACCCTGGTGACACGGTTCCATGGACTGATCGGCACACCTGCCTACATGAGTCCGGAACAGGCCGAGTACAGCAGCGTGGACATCGACACGCGGTCGGATGTCTACAGCCTGGGGGTGCTGCTCTATGAGTTGCTGGTGGGGAAGCCGCCCTTCGACAGTGAGGAGATCCTCAAGGGAGGATTGGAAGGCGTGCGACGCACCCTGCGCGAGACACCGGCGACGGCACCGTCGGTCCGGCTCGACACCTTTGCCGATGTTGAGAAGACCCAGACGGCGGAGCGGCGGCGGAGCGATGTTCCCCGGTTGAGGAGCGAGTTGAAAGGGGACCTGGACTGGATCGTCCTCAAGTGTCTCGAGAAAGACCGGGTACGCCGCTACGAATCGGTCGGCGCGCTTGCCCAGGACATCCAACGGTCCCTCCACAACGAACCGGTCGAGGCGCGGCCACCCACCTGGTCCTATCGCCTGGTCAAGGCCATCGAGCGGAACCGGGGGGTCTTCCTGTCGGGAACGATCCTGGCCGTGACGCTGGCGTTGGCCGCCGTGTTTTCCATGGCGATGGCCTGGAGGGAACGCGTTGCACGAACCGCCGCCGAACGTGCGACGGGCCGGGCCGAAACCGAGGCCCTTGCCGCCCGGCGCGCCGCCTATGCCGCCGACATCCTGTCGGCCCGGACGGCACTGGACGAGGGGAACCCGGGACGCGCGCGATCCCTGCTCTCGGCGTACTTTCCCAAGCCCGGGGAACCGGACCTTCGGGGATTGGAATGGCGCTGGCTGAGTTGGGAGTCGAGGGATGATTCGATGAAGGTCCTGCCGCACCCCGGACTGGTGCGGTTGCTGGCGATGTCACCGGACGGGGCAAGGTTTGCCAGTTCCTGTACGGACGGACAGGTGCGGATCTGGGATTCGCAGACGCTGGAACAGTTGATGGAGTTCAGGACCGAGGCTGCCGCGCTGGAGTATTCCCCGGACGGCCGGTTTCTCGCTGCGGTCACCCCGGAGGGCACGGTGTTGCGCCGCACCGACAACTGGAAGGTGCAGCGGGTCATTCCCGGACTGGGAGGTCCCATCGCCTTCGCCGCCGATGGCCTTCATCTCTTCGGGGTCGAGGGCGGACACTGGGTGCGTTGGGATGTGGAGGGACGCGACCGCACGGTTCCGGACTCTCCGATCGATGGCGCGGTGCCCAGAGTGGCGGCTGCCGTGGGCAAGGATCGACTCGTTGTGGCGGCTTATGGGGTCTCGGGCAGCATCTCGGTGCTTTCCGCGGTGCTCGGCGAGAGGACGCTCGTGCTGGAGGGATTGGACGCGGTGGAATCGGTTGCAGGTTCGCCGGACGGGCGATGGGTGGCCGCCGGAAACTGGCATGGGACGGTCGCGGTATGGGACGCGCGCACCGGTGAAGCGGTGGCGCGTCGCGAGGCGCTTCGGCGCGGGGCGGAGGCACTGGCATTCACTCCGGATGGAACCCATCTGCTCAGCGGGGGACGGGATCAGCAGGTTCGCATCCTTAGGTTTGATCCGGCGGGAAATGAGCCGTTGCAAGAGGTGGGAAGCCTGCATGGGCATTCGGGCGATGTCCTGGGCTTGGGGTTTGTGTTGGGCGGAGCCCGGGTGGTGAGCTGTTCCAATGACCGGACCGTGCGGGTCTGGGACATGGCGGGACGACGGGAGGAGTGGGGGCCCCAGATCCCGGGGTTGGGTTCGTTGATCTTCGATTTCAATGCGGATGCGACCGAATTCCACACGCTGGTTCAGGGGGGTGAGGTGGAGATGTGGGGTGGAAATCCGCCGCAACCGCTGGGCCGGCATCGTTTGCCCCTGGTGTCCCTGGCCCTGCCGCTGGGGGTTGGGGATGGGACCGTGTTTGTCGGGGACGGTTCCGGAGGATTGATGCGATGGGACCTGAAGGGGAAGAGGGTGCTCTGGCAACTGCGTCGTGGATCGGCGCCACTGGTTCCGATGGCCTATTCGTCGACGTCGGGAGTCCTGGCGGTGGCCGAGTACGGCGGGTTGGGCCGGCTCCATGTTTTCCGACCGCCGGCGACGGAGCCGGAGCAGACGTGGGAGGATTTCCGGGGGAGGTTCACGGAGTACACCCGGATGGCGGCCATCTCGTCGGACGGCCGATGGTTGGCGTATCCCGGGACGGATTATTCCGTGCGCGTGCTGGATCTGAAGTCGGGGAAGCTTCATGTGACCCTGACCGGATTGATCTGGCATGTGGGGGCGCTGACGTTCTCACCCGACAACCGACGGGTGGCGGCAGGCAGCCGCGACGGGGGGTTGGTGGTCTGGGACATCGATTCGGGCAGGTTCGAGCTGGGGCCGTTCCCGGCGCATGCCGCGGCGGTGAACCACGTCGAGTACAGTTCGGATGGCAGGACCCTGTTGACGACGGCGCATGCAGGTGGTCTGCGCCTCTGGAATTCGGCCAATGGCCGCAGCATGATCTCGATCCCCGAGGCCGAGTCCACGCCCGCTCCACTTCTTGCCGAGGGCGACCGCGCCATCGTGTTCTGGAACCTCAAGACGGGTGACCTCGAGCGGCATCCGGCCCCACCCCTGTCGTCCTTCGACCGGATGCGCAGATAGGCGGAGGGTCCTGGCCCCGGCCCGCGGAAAAAAGGGTTCCATGAGTTTGGCCCAAACGTGTTCCGGTTGGCGCATGGATCCGTGAATGCACACTGAATCTTTCAGGAAACCGGCAGGGTCCCTCCGACTTGCCTTGTGGTTGATCTGCCTGTGTCTGGGCCTGTCCGGCCGTCTGTCTGCCGCTGGTTTGCAGCTTCCCTTGCAGAATGCGGGCACCTGGGGGTCGTCCCCCGCGACCCTCATTGCCGACATCGAACGTGCGCTGAGGAACAGTGGGTTTCTGGACGCGGTGGACGTGGCCGGCGGCATTGCGAACGAGGTCGGCCAGGGCAGGGTTCCGACCATCGATGAACTCGCCAGGGTGGTTGAGGGCGATGTGCAGAACCGCGTCAACATCGCGATCGCGCAGGCGGACCAGGCGACGCAACTGCTCGCCCTGCTCGATGTGACCGCGCTCCGGCAATTGTTCGAGACGCTGCAGTCGACCATCACCACCCCGCAGGAATTTGCGGTATCCATTCCGGGCGGGCGCCTGGTGTTCCGCCGCGACCTGGTGGATGTCTCGCTCTGTGCGGTGATCGCCGGGCCTGGCGGGGCACGGGTCACGCTGGGCATGAGCAACGGGGCCCAGTTGTGCGGCAACCCGGCCGAGCGTTTTGTCAATCCGACGCGGGAGGCGGTGCTGTTTGCCGACCTGGCCCTTGGCTACACCCATTTGCAGGCGCGTCGCAGGTTGCCGGCGGTATCGCCGATTCCGTCACCCGTTCCTCCCATCAGCATTGAGGGGGCGACCTATTTCAAGATCCACGACGACTGGGTGCAGCTCCGGCTTGCCGGAAGTGATCCCCAGGCGCTGTCGCTCAAACTGAGTTTTGTGGTCGGCGTCCGACTGGGCTTCAGCGCCAAGATCCAGGCACAGGTCGAAGGCCAGCTGCTGCTGGAACTCACGGTCAATCCGACCCAGGTCGCCTCGCTGCTCTTCGGTGTCACCGACGTCCTCCGGACCGGGCTGGGCAGCAGTGCGCCGGCCTCGTTGCAGGCGACACCGGCAGCGGTAGCCGGCGTCCTGCAGGACGTGTTTGCCTACCTGAAATCGGAGAAGGACAAGGGCGAGGAGATCGGCGAGCTCTCCATCTCGATGGCGACCGACGCGGGTCTTGGCGTGGGGATCTACGATACCGGAATCAACCTCGCGTCGGTGGGCGCCCAGTTCACGATTGGGGTGCCACTGGATGCCGTGGTCGGGTTGCGCGCCGACCTGTTGTCGGCGCAACTCGAAGCCGGGATGACGATCGCCACCCAGGCAGGGTCCCTGATGGAAGCCATGAGCGAAGGACGGCTGGATTCGGCGGAGATGGACCGGCAACTCGGCCTTCTGGGGGGCGTCGCCCTGGATATGGGTCGCAGCATGGGTGAGGCGTACTTCGACTATTTGAAGGAGATCAGACTCAGCTACGAGGCGGGCATCTACGGGTTGGGGGACATCGGTCAGGCCGCAGCCCAGACGATCCCGATCCTGGTGATGACGGTCGACATCCCACTCGAGCGGATCCTGACGAACAGTGTGAACGGCGGTGCGGAAAGGTTCGCCAATGGCGTCGTGGAAACGGCCCGGGCGGGCGCACGGCTCGCCCAGTCGGTCATCAGCGCCGGGTTGCAGGGCGCGAACCAGATCAGCCTCGGCCAGATGATCGGCATCGGTGGTGCCTTCACTCCGCCCACCCAGATCCCGGACTTTGTCCAGCGTCCGCGCGGATCCCGTCCGAATCCACCGACGATTGCCGAATGGCAGTCCATGGCGACGGATCTGCTGGATGATGTCACCCTCTCATTCCGTTTCGGGGCGCTGGGGATTGAAGGGGCATCGATGGGAGGCTTGGTGCGCCTGATGGGGGGGGCGGCTGAAGTGGCCGAATCGATCCTGGTGGGAGCGGTCCGATCGGCGGTGCTGGCCAACGAGAAGCCGCTGTTGGATGCGCTGCGTGCCGCACCCGGCAAGGTGGGTGACGAGGCCATGGAACTGTTGATCTTCAACCTGCAGACGGTGGGGATCTTCTACGACAACAGTCTGGGGGCCAGCGGTACGGTTGGCGCGGAGGTGGCAGCCGGCATTGGGGGGAGGATTGCCTTCGATGCCCGTCTGAAGGCGAGCCTCGTGCTGCTGGCCCAGGGCAGCCCGTTTTATGATGAAGAGGACGACACCCTACTGGCCGGGATCGACATCCCGCTTGAGTTCAGCGCAAGCGGGGGCGTCGTCATGGGCAAGGGAGTGGCGGTCACCGTGGAGGGCGGTCTCACCGTGGGCACCTCGCTGGCCAACCTGACCCTCAAGGACTGGGGCCAGGATCTGCCGGTGCCGGCCGGCCTCACCGTCGCCGGTTTCGAAGTCATTGAGTTTGTCGGGACGAACCGGCAGGACGGCACGGTGACAGGCCGCGGTTGGCTGGTGTTGCCCCAGGGCGGCCTGGTAAGGGCGAACCACTTCATGATGGACGCTGCCGGTCGGGTGCTGGGTGGAGAATGGGAAGGGGTGATTGAACTTGGACCGTTTGGCGAGAAGGCGATCGCTGGCGGGTTGATCACCGACGATGGATTGGTCGGCGACTTCAGGTGGTTGTTCGGAACGAGCGAGCTGCAGGCCGATTTCCTCCTGCACCGGTCCGGTCTGTTGTTTGGAAATGCGGTTGGGAAGCTCAACGTGGGTGGACTGAGCCTGGCGGATGTCCGGGTCTCGCTCACCCCTGAGGGATCCTTTTCAGGAACGGCCGTGACCGATGTCGGGGGTGCCACTTCGCGCAGCGCGCTTGAGTTTACCGTCCAGGGCGAGCCCAAGGTCAGGTTGACGGGGACCAACGTCCTCGGCGGCATCACGGCCAGACTGGATCTGCTGGTCGACGCCACCGGGGGAGTTGGCACCGCGAACGTGGACATCCTTGGGCAGCCGGTGGGATTCGATGTGTTGATTGCCCCTGACGGCAAGTTGACCGGAACGGGTGCTGCCCGCCTGTCGACTCCCTGGGGGATCGACCTGGTAGCCGACCTGAAGCTGGATGAGGACGGGGTGCATGGGTCGGGACGGACCCGGATTCTTGGATCCGAGTTTGTCTCCGACAACCTGCGCATCCTGCCCAATGGCCGGATCACCGGCAGTTTCAACGGCGCGTTGGCGGTGGATGGATATCAACTGGTCTTCAGCGCGTTGGAGATCCAGCTGAACGAGCTCCAGGGCCGCACCACGATCCCGGTGGCGCAGTCGCAGGGGGTCGAACTGCTGGTCCGGATCAACCGGAGCGAAATCCTGGGCAGCTTTGTCAGCAGACTCGACCTGTTCGGGGCCGGGAACGCCGACGCCTGGGTGCGCATCACGGACCGGATTGATGTATTCGGCGAGATGGACGGGGATTTTCTGAGGATGCTGGAGCGGGTTTTGCGGGAGCGGCTTGTGGCGGACATCCAGGGTGTCCGGTCGACGCTGGCTGCCGTCCGGGAACAACTGGAACGGGACAGGAACCAGGAACGCGAGCTGGTCAGTGAGATGGAGAGGCTCCGGGAACAGATCCTGGCGGAGCAGCAGACGGCGCGGGAGATTGCCGCAGCTGCGGTTGTCGAAGCCGACCGTGTCGTGGATGCCGCGGATGCCGAGTTGAACAAGGCGATCGAAGCTGTCCGTGCCGTGAGCGGTGCGTTTGCTGCCGAACTGGATCGGGCGGAGGCCGCGTTCTGGGTGGCTGACTCAGCCTTCGCCGCCGCCCAGGGGGAAGTGAACAAGATCAATGGTGAGATCGCCCGCCTGGATCGCTGGTACAATGGGTTGAATCCCTTTGCCAAGGGCGCTCTCTGGCTTTGGTACCAGGGCGAACGCGCCTTCTGGGTGACGGCGCGGGACGGGGCGAACCTGATTCTCAACGAGGCGCGGAACGGCCGCAACCTGGCTGAGTCCGCGCTGAGGGAGGTCCAGCGAAAGCTGGCCGACGCCGCCGAGTTGGTCGCGATCAGGGATCTCAAGGACCAGGCACTGGCTTTGGCGCGGGCCGATGCCGCGGAGGCCCGCAGGAACCTCACCACGATCCTCGAGACCATCCTCGATCCGACACTCGACCTGCGCCATGTCGCGCTGGCCCTGCGTCGGGAAGCCGTGCTCCTGCTCATTGACGCCGCAGAGAAGGTCATCGCGGCGACCATCGACCTGCTGGGTGAGGCCGCCACCCTGATCAACCATCTCGACTCCACTGGCGATCTGTCCGTTGTCAGGATCGACCGGGTGAACTTCCGGTCGCGGCTCGCCGAGCTCAACAACGGTTTCACCGAGTTGATCGTGGACGCCGTGGTTGCCGGAATTCCCCGGCAGTTCGTCATGCGGTTCGATCTGAGGACGGGCCACAACGAGGTCAACATCGCCACGGCCGCCCGCCTGGTCTCGCCCGAGCTTCAGTCCGACGCCTCCTGGACCGTCCTGCCGTGGACGGACGACGCCTCCTCCGGCATCGCCCCCGACCAGACCCTGTGGGCTTACCGGTTCAACTCGACTGCCAACACGGCTGTCAGTGCCGTGCCCGTGATCGGACTTCCGGGAACAAGCCCCGCTGTCGTCGGACGCTTCTCGGTCGAGGGTTTCCAGGCCACCTTCACGGGTGACGTCAACGCCCTGACCTCCGGGACGGGTGGCAGTTCGACCATGGCCGCGAACTTCATCTATGCCGGCTATCCCGGCACCGTCACCTTCATGGGACTTACCCCCGGCACTTCCTACCGGGCCACCTTCTTCAGTGTCGGTTTCGATGCCGATTCCTTCGTCCGAAGGATCACCTTCAGCAGTCCTGCCGGCGAAAGCACCGTTGGACAGAACACCTACGGCGACAACCAGGGCATCCGCCTCGACCACACCTTCACCGCCACCGACTCCACCCACACCGTCACGTTGGCCCCGGTGACGGAGGCATCCTTCCACCTCTATGCCCTCGCGCTGGGCGTTGAGAGCAAGGTTCCCCTGACGTACGCCGACTGGAAGCAGGCGGAGTTCGGAGTCCGGGCCTTCGAGCGGGGACTGGCGGACGACAACGATGATCCGGACGGCGACGACATCCCGAACTTCCTGGAGTACGCCCTGCGCCTGGATCCGGGAGTCAGCGATCCTTCCAGCTTCGGCCTTCCCGAGTCGATCGTCCTGCCCGGTGCCGTCGAAGCGCGTCGGTTCACCCTTCCGTACCAGCCGAACTCCGGCGACATCGTCTATCGGATCCGACACTCCGCGGATCTCATCACCTGGACCGATGCGTATCGGCTCGACCTGGCGACCGGCGTCTCCAGTCAACTCTCCGGCGTGACCGGAGCCACCGACTCCGCCGCCCAGACGTTGACCGTGACCATCACGGATCCCGGGCTCTTTGGTCCGTCCTCATTCTGGGCACTGACCGTGGAGAAGCCCTGAGCTGTATCCCGATTGCCGGTGATGTCTGGCGGCCTATTGGGCCGCCAGAT
>CAZDYB010000058.1:0-13801 GCA_964509045.1 uncultured Akkermansia sp. | reverse complement strand
CATCGCGGCAGGTTGGTCCGCAATGTCAGCGTCGAGGAACTCCGATCCTTCCTGACCCAGGTGTTGGTGCGGCGCGCCGAGCCCCGCAACTGGTTCCGCTGGAGCCGCGGATCCCTCCGTCCAGAGAAGCCCGCCTGAACCATGTCCCTGCGCGAATTCATTTCCTACAACCGCTGGCAGAAGGGCTTCTCCCTCCTTTTCGCCCTTCTCATTTGGTTCACCGTCCGCCAAGGGGTCGAACGCGACTCAGGTGCCCCGGTCGTGCCTGATGGCTATTCGAGGACCTTTGAGCACCTGCCCATCCGAATTCTCGCCCATGCCTCCGAATCGAACCGGTTTCACGTGACCCCCAGTGAAGTCACCGTGGTGCTTCGGGGCACCCCGGACACCCTCAACCGACTGCGCCCCCAGGATGTCGAGGTCTACGTGAATATCGCGGAAACCTCGGATGTGTTCCCCGGACGCCGTGCGGTTCACGTCAACGCCGCCGGAGCCCAACTGGGCTCGGTCTCTCCGCAGGAAGTATTGATCGAACGTGCTGAACCCGTCCTGATACCCCAAACAGAGTAATCAAGAACCTCATGTCCCAGCCCAAACGCATCTTCGGTACCGACGGCGTCCGCGGCCGAGCCAACATCGAACCGGTCACCGCTGAAACAGCCCTCCGCCTTGGCCGCGCAGCCGCCCATGTCTTCCGCCGACGCGCCAATCAGGCTCGCAACCGCCTCCGCTACCGCATCGTCATCGGCAAGGACACCCGATTGTCCGGCTACATGCTCGAGAATGCCCTCTCGTCCGGCGTCCTCTCCATGGGCGTGGATGTGGTCTTCATAGGCCCACTCCCCAGCCCGGGCGTCGCCTACGTCACCCGATCCCTCCGGGCCGACGCCGGAATTGTCATCACCGCATCGCATAACCCGTACGATGACAACGGCATCAAGTTCTTTGGGCCCGATGGCTACAAGCTGGCGGACGACATCGAGACCGAGATCGAGGATCTGGTCTTCTCGGGTGAGATTGAGAACATCCGACCCACCGCCGGTGAGATTGGAAAGGCCTTCCGTGTGGACGACGCGGTGGGTCGATATGTGGAACACGCCAAGACAAGTTTCCCCCGGGGTCTCACGCTGGAAGGACTCCGCATCGTTCTCGATTGCGCCCATGGAGCCGCCTACAAATCCACGCCGGCAGTACTCCAGGAACTCGGTGCGGAACTGATCGTTTTCGGCAATCAACCCAACGGCACCAACATCAATCTGGAGTGCGGTTCCATGCACCCGCAGAACCTCTGCGCCCGTGTCCGGGAATTCCGTGCTGACCTCGGGATCGCCCATGACGGCGACGCCGATCGGGTGCTGCTCTGCGACGAGTTCGGCAACCTGATCGACGGGGACGACATCCTGGCGATTGCGGGATTGCAGATGCTGGCGGAAGGCACCCTGAACGAAAAAACCGTGGTGGCGACCGTGATGTCCAACGCAGGGTTGGATGCCGCAGTCCACGCCGCGGGAGGGCGGGTTGTCCGGACCAATGTCGGCGACAAGAATGTCATCGACAGGATGCTGGCGGACGGCCTGAACCTTGGCGGAGAACAGTCCGGCCACCTCATTTTCCGTGATCACAGCACGACGGGGGACGGATTGGTGGCAGCGCTTCAGATCCTCAGCGCGATGAAGACCCAGGGAAAACCCCTCTCCCTCCTTGCGCAGTGCTGGAAACGCTTCCCGCAGTTGGTTTCCAACGTGCGCGTCCGGGAGAAGCGCCCGTTCGAGGAAATGGACGGAGTCCTTGACCTGGTCGACCAAGCCGAGAAAGCCCTCAAGCCGCTGGGAGGAAGAGCATTCCTGCGCTACTCCGGCACCGAACCGAAAGCCAGGCTCCTGGTCGAGGGCCCAGATCAACTGGAACTCGACCGATGGTCCCGCCTGATTTGCCAATCCATCCAGCAGCAGGTCGGTGCGCCAGGCTGATCCAACCTGCAGCCGAAGCGTTGGATCGGGAGGGAAGTCACAACAGAACCCCGGAAAGGGGACGGCGGCCAATCGAGAGGTTGGCCGCCGCGGATTCCAGGACGGGCGTGCAGGACGGACCCATGGCCGTGCCCGCAGGCGCGAGCACCCTCACCAGCAACAACCCAGCATCAAAAGTCGTCGCTGGGCTCCAAAGGCGGTCTGACACCGTATTTCTTCTGGAGTGCCTGGACCGTCGCCAACGGTTTCATGCCGCCGGTACAGGTAGGATCGCTCAGGGAAGCAGCAGCGGCACAGACACCGGTCAGCAGGCATTTCTGAAGATCCCAGCCATCGTGCAATCCCATCAACACACCCGCGCAGAAGGCATCGCCGGCACCAGCCGTCCCGGCAATCGCCTTGACCGGAACCTTCAGGGACGGTTGCCAATGATCCTTACCGTCGCGTGTCCGGGCGAAGCAACCTTCAGGGAAATGGATGACCACCAACTCCTTGACCCCGTGCTGGAGGATGGCACCGGCCGCGTGCCTGAGTGAAACGGTATCGAGCACGCCTTCCTTCCGGATCTTGAACCCGGTGACCATGCCGGCCTCGTACTCGTTGATGATGGCATAGTCACAGTGCTTCAGCGCCGGCGTGACCACCGACTTGAACCGGTCACTCGCCTCGCTGACAACATCGATGCAGGTCTTGATCCCCGCCGCCTGCGCGGCGGCGAGCATCTTGGATGCGGGGGTGATCCCGTCCTTGCTCACCACATCCATCTTGTCGAGCAAAAGCAGGTAACCCAGATGGAAGAACCGGGCCTTGGTCTTGGAGAAGTCGACATCCTTGCCATCCCACAACGCATTGGCGCCCCGATGATGGAAGAACGTGCGCTTGCCCGTGCCGGACACCGTCATGACGTCGGTGTAGGAGGTCGGCGCATCCGCGGTGGATTTGAGGAACTTGGGATCGATCTTGTGGGTCGCGCAATCCGCCAGGATCTGTTGCCCGAGCGAATCCTTGCCCACCAACCCTGCGGCCTGGAGCGGGAATTCCGCACCCAGCTTCGCCAGGTTGACCAGCACATTGTAGGGCGACCCACCGGTGCCCTGATGCTGGCCCTTGATATTGGCCAACTGCTCAAGGCCCGGGTAGGTGTCGATCAACTTGACTTGATCAATGATCCAATTGCCGCCGGCGAGGATGCCGACGCGCTTCGAGGCAGGAGAGGCTTTCATTCGCTCCGAACAGGGACGGTTCCACCTGCCCACCAAGGCAGGAAAGGTTCCGTTTCGTGAACGTTCCGAGTCTATCCCACCGATCCCCGCCGTGTCTCCATCGAATTACTGCCCCGTTGCTTCCGCTGTGGACCTCACCCCTGACGCGCCGCCAGGAACGCCTTCAATTCGCCCGCCAACTTGGCACCAAACCCCGCCACATCCGCCACCTCCTCCAGACTTGCCATCCGCAACCGTTGCAGGGAGCCAAACCGCTTCAGCAAAGCCTGCTTGCGGGCCTCCCCAATTCCCGGGAACTCGTCGAGCAGGGATTCCGTGATCCGTTTCAGCCGCAACTGGGCGTTGTACGTGTTGGCAAACCGGTGCGCTTCATCCCGAACCCGCTGCAACAGCTTTACCGCCGCACTGTCCAATCCCAGGCGCATCGGCTCGGGCCGATCCGGCAGGTGGATTTCCTCATATTCCTTGGCCAAACCCAGGATCGGAATGCCACCCAACCCCATTGCCTTCAATTCCGCACACGCCGCATTCAACTGTCCCCGCCCCCCATCAATCAGGATCAGGTCCGGCATCCGGACCTGGGAACCCGCGCGCGGCAACCACGGTGCCTCCAATCCTCCCACATCCGACGCCCCCGCCCCTGCCTGCTCCCCCGCCCCGCCAGCCTCATCTGCCGCCACCTTGCCCGGGGTCACCTCCCGCAGAAGACGGCCATAGCGTCTTCGGATGGTCTCCGCCATGCAGGCAAAGTCGTTCTGCTCGGTCACCGTCTTCATCCTGAACCGCCGGTAATTCGCCCGGTCCGGCCGCCCATGCCAGAAGCTCACCATCGAGGCCACCATGAACGTCCCGCTGATGTTCGAGATATCAAAACCCTCGATCCGTGCCGGCGGCGAACCCAACCCAAGGACCCGCCCCAATTCGCGCATGTCGGACTCCGGATTCATCGACACCGGCAATGTATACGGCACCCGCTCAAACTTTTCGGTCTTCTGGGTCGCCCGATCCATGTCCGCGATCGCATCCCGAAGCTGGGCCGCTTTCTCGAACTCGAGCGCTGCCGCCGCACGCTTCATCTCTGCTTCCAACTCTGTCCGCATCTCGTCGGTTTGCCCCCGCAGGAACTCAATGCCTGCCTTCACCTGCCCCAGATACTCCTCCCGCCCCACGTTTCCAATGCAGGGAGCCGTGCAGTTCTTGAGGTTCCCATACAGGCAATGCCGGTAATCCGCCTCGCCAGGCGTCATCGGACGACATCCCCTCAGCTTGAACTTCCGCCGCATCATCGTCAGCGCCCGCCGCACACTGCCGCTGTGCGCAAAGGGACCAAAATACACCGACCCATCCTCCTTCTTCAACCGGGTCAACGTGAACCGGGGAATGGGTTCATTCAGGTTCACCTTCAACAGGAGGAAGCGTTTGTCGTCCCGGAAATCGATGTTGAACCGGGGACGCAACTCCTTGATGAGCTTGCCCTCCAGCAACAGGGCCTCCGCCTCGCTTTTCACCACGTGCCAGTCGAGGTCGTGGATCGCCTCCACCAACGCGTTGAACTTCAGGTCCCAGCCCATCCGCCGGGACGGATGGAAATACTGCGAGACCCGCTTCCGCAGGTCCCGGGCCTTGCCCACGTAGATCACCGTACCGAACCGGTCCTTGTGCAGATACACCCCGGGGCGATGCGGCACCTGCGACAGCTTGTTCCGGATGTGATCGGTCAGTGGCATCAGCAACTCCGCTTCGCATCGACCCGCACCAACCGCAACCGCCGACTGGCCCGCTTCAACCTGCGACCTGGGTCTCCATGAAGGCGTAACACAGCAGGTGCAGGACATGCATCTGGACATCCTCTACCCGTCCGTAGTGGGTGTCGCCCACCACCACCACCTGCTCCGCCAATTCCGCCATCCGACCCCTCTTTGCCCCCACCAATGCCATGGTCCTCAGCCCATTGTCCCGGGCCCATTCATGCGCCTTCACCAGGTTCGGCGAATTGCCGCTCACACTCACCCCGATGAAGACATCCCCCGCCCTGCCGAAATTCCGCAACTGCCGCACAAAGATCTCGTCGTACGAGTAATCGTTTCCCAACGCCGTGATCCAGGGCGTGTTGTCGGTCAACGACAACACCCGAAACGGGCGTCCCAGCTTGTCCGAGGCGCCCTTGCCCAGATCAACCGCAAAATGGGAGGCGTTGGCCGCGCTCCCGCCATTACCCGCCACAAAGATCTGCCGATCTCCGTCAAAAGCCGCCTTCAAGGTGGCCACCAATCCTGCCAACTGCTTCACGTCCAGGCTGTCCACCGCCCGCTTCTGCGACTCAAGATATGCTCCAATCCATTGCTCCATGCACGGTACGCTGCCCAAGACCGGGTCCCAGGTCGAGTCCCGGACCACAGACCGCATCGCCACACCCACACCAAACCGACATCGACAGGCAACCCAGACCCATCCCGGATCATCCCGGATCCCATGCATGCGGTAGATCCAGATCAGGAACCCTGTTCATTGGCATGAAATTCCCGCCTGCCCAACTCACGGATCAGCACTTGCCCCTGTGTTCAACAAAGGCAAAACATCGCCCCGCTGAATCCAGCCGTGCCGTGCCCTCTGGGCAGCCACACGGAAACCCGCGGTAGCCCCTGGGTAGGGACCTGCGCACCCCGGATTCAGGCATCGGAGTCATCAAGGAACTGAACATCATCACCTACAAACCCACCATGCATCCTCCATCCCTGCTCCAATCCGGCCGGGCCAGCCTGCTGGCCGGCCTTCTCCTGGCCCCTGCCGCCACCTTCCAGGTCGGCGCCCAAGGCATCCTCTTCAGCGACAATTTCGACACCGACACCGCCGCCCAATGGAATGTTTTCGAAGGCTCCGCGAGCGGCGTCCCCGACTTCACCGCCCAATTCAACTTCGACTACAGCACCCACGGGATCCCGTCCGCGCCCGGTTCAATTGCCGGCACAACCCGCGGAGTCAAACTGACCGTCAACAAGAACGACGATGTCGCAGAAACCGCCGCCGCCGTCATCTTCCCCAAGGATCAGTCCTTCTCCGGCAACTATGCCGTCCGATTCTGGATGTGGATCAACTACAACGGAGGGCCCTATGGCGGCACCGGTTCCACCGAGTTCGGCATCCAGGGCATCAATCACGCCGGCGACAAGGTCGTCTGGTCGGCCGCCCCGGACAGCGACGGCCTGTTCTTTGCCGTGACCGGTGAAGGCGGTGCCGCAGGTGATTACCGGACCTTCCTCGGCATCGCCGGCGGACCGTTCATCCGCCAGACCGGCATCGAAAGCGGGATCCTTGACCGGGACGCCAATGGTGCACCGGATCAGGAAGCCGTGGGCACCAACCCCGCCACCTCGCCCCTGCGGTCCGTCTTCCCGTCTCCACCTTTCGAGACTCCGGAAGTTCCAGGCAAGCAGTGGGTCCTGGGCGAACTCCGCCAGTACAACGGGTTTGTCACCTGGTCCCTCAACGGCTGGGTCATTGCCGAATTCGACTCCGCCTCGCTCGCCAACACCAGTGGCAACTTCATGCTCGGCACCATGGACATCTTCGCTTCCATCGCCGATCCCCGGGCCGACAATTTCGTCATCTATGACAACGTCTCCGTGGTGAATCTGGATGTCGCAGCCCCCCTCCCCCGACTCAGCGTCATCGCCACCGACGCTTCCTTCGCCGAACCCGGCACCGACACCGCCACCGTCACCTTCTCGCGCACCGGTCCGACGACCAACCCGTTGACCGTCCACTACTCGTTCCTCGGCACCGCCACTCCGGGTGTGGATTTCGCCACCAACTCCCTCACCGGCGTCGGCCCCAACCTCTTCGCCGTCACCATTCCCGCCGGTGCCAGTTCCGCCGACGTGATCTTCACCGCCCTCGACGATGCCCTCGGTGAACCGGACGAAACCGTTCTGGTGACCGTCGCCGGGATTCCGGGCAGCCATGAGGTCAGCCTCGATTACCGCGCAACCCTGACCCTGGTCGACGACGGCGACCTAACCACCGTCAACATCGAGGTGGTCGATGGCCATTCCTACGAGCGGGATGCCGAAGACACCCTGACCTTCCGGGTAACCCGCGCCGGATTCACCGGGGATGACCTCACCGTCAACCTCACCTACGGCGGCACCGCCAGCGCTTCCGACTACTCCGGCACCATCGCCAGCGTGACCATCCCCGCCTTCGAAACCAGCGAACTCATCATCCTGGCTCCCATCGACGATTCACTCGTCGAGGGCACCGAAGAGATCATCGTCACTGTTGCAGCCGGCACGGGTTATGTCGCGGGCCCTTCGGCTTCGGGCACGGGCGCGGTGCGCGACGACGACCGTGCTCCAGCCACAGTGTTGTTCAGTGAAAACTTCGACACCGACGTCTCCGCCAGTTGGTCCGCCCTGTTCAGTTCGGGGAATCCCGCGCCCGACTTCTCCGCCCAGTTCGGTTACGACTATGCCGTTGATGGCCTTCCTCCGGCCCCCGGTTCTTCAGGAACCACCGGTCTCCGTGTGGCGGTCAACAAGGATGATATCGCCAGTGCAGCTGCGGTGAACCTGTACCTGCGCAACCAGAGTTTCAGCGGCAATTTCGCTGTCCGCTTCAACATGTTCTTGAACTACGACAGCCTCGCCGCCGGCACCACCGAACACGCCATCTTCGGCATCAACCACTCCGGTTCCATCACCAACCGCCATGCCACCGCCGGCAGTGACGGCCTTTGGTTCGCCGTCGAGACCGACGGCTCCTCCCAGGGCGGCATCGCCTACGCCTCCTACCTCGGCCAAACCAACGCTGTTCCTGTCATCGCCGGTCGTCCGTCCGCTGATTTCCGCGCCTTCTTCCCCGGCCCCGTCTTCATTGCCCCAGGCATGCCCAGCGGACGCTGGGCGGATGTCGAACTGGTTTTCACCAACCGCGTCGCCTCCATGATCATCAACGGCGTCACCACCGCGACCCGCTCCGACATCGGCAGCTTCACCTCCGGCACCCTCATGCTCGGCCACATGGACCGCTTCAATTCCATCGGCGGCTTCGGCAATGCCACCTACTACGACAACCTCCGCGTCATCGATCTCGGTGGTTCCACCACGGTCCCAGCCTCCGAAGCCACCCTCGGCCTGCCCGCCATCACCGGCGCCCAGATCGCCATCCCGTTCACCGCCACCACCGGCACCCCCGAACAGTTCGAACTCGTGGCCAGCCCCACCCTGACCGGTGCCTACACGCCGGTTGCCGGATCCGTCATCTCTTCCACCGGCGCGGGAGCCTTCTCAGCCTCCGCCCCGTTGCCCGCCGCCGACGCCTCCTATTACCGGGTCGTCACCAAGTAGGCGGCACCATCTGTCCCCCAACGGCCCGGAGACCCACGTCTCCGGGCCTTTCTTTTGCCCAACCTCACCCGGCGCAGCGGCAAAGAACCCAATGAAGGCGGCGAACTCCCTCGGGACAACAACCCATGGCACTCGGTCGCCGTCGATCCCCGGTCTCCCGGGGACACAGGATTCATCCCGCTCATGGACGATCCTTCGAACTCCGGAAACCACACCCCTTCCCAACCACCACTCATCTCAGGCGCCATCCGTCGGGCGTCCGATACCAGCACTTGTCCCCTTCCAGTGCCCACAGGTGGATCCATCCGTGATCGAACAGCGACCGCACCTCCGGCAACCCGGCCAGCACCCGATCAATCCGTGAGGGCGCTGCTTCGACATACACCGCCAACCGCCTCGGCTCATGCACAAACCCGCTGCCGTCGTGGATCGATTGCAGAGGCAATCCAACCCGAAGGTCGCCGCCGTTCCCCTCAAACACCCCGACTCCTCCGACCACCTGATGCAACGCCTTGTTGCCGCTGCCGTATCGCTCCGGATCCACCCGCGACGCGAAGTATTGAAGATTGATCCAACTCGCCACCACGACCGGCGCACTCAGGATCAATGTCAGGATGCGGTCGTCGGGATCGTTCTCCGGATCGTAATCGTGCAGGAACACACGCCCTTCCAGATTCAAGCCCGCCGTCCTATCCCTCGGCGCCGCCACCAGCGCCGCATTGTTGGCCAGGGCCCATTCCGGTCGGACCTGCGACCCATCCTCCGCCCGTTGCCACAATGCCTCCAGCAACTCGACATCCGACAGTTCACTCAACCCCAGCCTTTGAGACCGTTCCCGACGTGTCCTCCTTCCTGCCTCCAACAACATCAACCGCAGCTTCGCCAGGTCCTCTGCATGCGTCGCTTCACCCTCTTCGGTATCGAACAGGACCACTTCGTCCGTTGCCGTCCGATGCAACCCGGCCACAAACCGGGTGTCGTCCGGTATCATCACGCCGCGGCAGGCCAACAACTCCCGCACCGCCACATCATTCAAGGCGTCGGCAGCCAGGCGCGCATTCACATCCCCCGCATGCCCTCCACAGGCGCCGCAATCCAGGCTGGACCCATGCGGATTGTTCGCACTCTCGCCTCCATGACCGCAGATCAGGACCAACCGCGCGAAATCGCGCGTCAATCCCATGTTGCGCAACGCCCCCTCCGCCACGTCCGCCTTCACCCCGACACCTGCATCCCGCAACCCCGGACGCACCCGTTCACATCCCGGCGTCTTCTTCCCGCCTCTGCCAAGCCCCATGCCCAGCGCCATCCCCGCCACCTCCACATACGAGAAGGCCGAAATCGCCGCCCCCTGGACAGCCTTCCAGTGACCCGCATCCGCCCATCCAACTCGCGCCCGCGCGCATTCCGAGCCTTGCTCGACACTCTCCAATGGCGGCACCAGCAGCACCGGACTCCGCATCCCTTCATACGCTCCAGTCGCATCCCGATGCGCCACCGGGAATCCGAAAAACCCTGCAAACCCCACCGTGCGACATCCCGGGTCCGCCGCTTCCAGATGACGTCGAAAGACCTCGGACCGGACATCAATACAGAACACTGCCTGAAAGATGGCGCGCTTCGCCCGATCCTGAGGCTTGCTCAAGGCCATCGCCGCTCCCAACCGCCGTTGATACCCCAACTCATATGCTGTCTGCCAACGGGTCAGCGCTTCCACCCATTCGCCAGGATCGGATGCCACCTCCAATCCCGTTTGAGCCTGCCCTCCCCCCAAGGGATCCATCCGCTTCAATGCCGCATCATACGCCAGCCGGATGGCCAGCAGCTCCCGCAAGCCCCCGTTCACACGACCCCTCATCGCGTCTTCCCGAACCCGATACTGCACATGCCCCGCCCACCCGGAGATCGTTGACAGTTGTCGGTGCAGATAGGCCGCGAGGCCCTCACCCGTCGGGCGCAGAATCGCCAGGCAGTATCGGATGCATCCCGTCGCGTCCGACGGCAACGCCTCCACAAACGCTCTGAAACCCACCAGCCCGAACGTTTCCGGATTGGCATCGTGCCGCGCCGCCTCCCTCCACCCTTCATACAACCCCATCCCACGCCACGGCCACGCCCACATCACCTGGTTCTCATCGAACATCGCCGCACACCACTTCGAGATCTCGCCCACCACAAACTCGGCCCAGTGCGACCTCGGACCCCGCGCATCCAGTCGATCCGCCTCCGTCTCAATCGGCCGCCCAGGCGGCGTATGGCGCGACCGATACAAGGCCTCAACCAATCGGGCCAGGGTCCACTCCCCGTCCGCAACCGATTCCAGGTCTTCCGACCGGATTGCGCCGGATTCCAACGCCGCGAGATATTCGTCCGCCGACTGCAACGGCGCCGCCCCGGTCGCCCGGATCAGCATTCCGCACGCCTGAGTGAATGGCTTGTCGGTCCATCCCAGGAACGGATTCACCGCCACAAAGTGCCGCAGCGGCCACAACGGTGGCACCCGCCGCAACGCTTCACCGATGGCCGCTTCCATCCGGGCCGCCTCCACTTCGAGTTCCTTGCTTTCCATCATCAGTTCCATCGCCTTCATGAGTTTTCCACTTCCGAAATCCAGGGACTGCTTCGTCCGGCCTTCCACGCCCGTTCACCGCTCCGTCAGGGTCCGAGGCCACAACCGGTCCAGCAGTCTGTTCCCCAGCGTCCCAACGTAGAATCCGTTCATCGCGTGGACGTAGAGTCGTCGCCCCAGTCCAGTGGCCCCAGCCCGCCATAGCCACACCTGGAACACGAACAGGCTGGCAAATACCGCCAGCACCGAAATCCCGACTCCCATCGATGGTTTATGGGTCGGCATCCCCGCCAACAAGGCACCCGCACCCGCATGCAAAAGCACACCCGCCAACACCCATCCCACTGCCATCCCCAGGGCCATCCGCCACCGACCCAACCCATCCCCTGCCGAACCCACCCGCCCCAATCCGTAGGCTATCGCCAACGCCAACACCCCTTCGCAGACCCACGGGAGGTCCGCCCCAGTCGGCAACACCTTCCGCTGCACCCACGCCCCAACGGCCACCAGCAAAACCCCCATCACCAGTCCCCCAAACACCGCCGGGTTGCGAAGCGGAATCGCCCGTCGCGACGCCGTCCCCACCGTCGAACCCGCCGTCAGGAAGGCATGCGACTTATAAATCGAGTGGGCCACGATGTGCAGCAGCGCCAACCCAAATGCCCCCAAGCCGCATTGCATCAGCATGAATCCCATCTGCCCGACCGTGGAATAGGCCAACCCCCGCTTCACCCCGGGTTGCACCAACATCACCACCGAACCAAATACCGCCGTCAATGCACCCACCCCCACCAGCAGATCCAGCACTCTCGGCACCTCGACCAGGATCGGACTCAATCGAATCAACAGATACCCACCGGCATTGATGATGCCCGCATGCATGAACGCCGACACCGGAGTCGGTGTTTCCAATGTGTCCGGCAACCAGCCATGGAACGGGAACTGCGCCGACTTCAACATCGCCCCCAGCACCAACAACATGCCCACCCAACCCAGACCCGTCACACGCCCCTCCTGCACCGCCGCAAACAGTCCATCGAACTCCCACGTCCCCGCCGCGGTTGCCAGCCACACAAATGCCCCCGTCAAACACACATCCCCAACCCGGCTGTAGACAAACTTCTTTCGCGCAGCAAACACCGCCCCAGGACGCTCAGGATAATGCAGCAGCAACCGATGCAACCCAAGACTCGTCGCCACCCAGGATACCCCCAGCACCATCAGGTCTCCCGACATCACCAGGCTCAACACCGATCCCAGCGTCACTCCCATCCATCCGAAATACTTCACCTCCCCAGCGTCTCCCTCCAGATGCCGACGCGAGAAGCGCAGCACCCGCAAACCCAGCGTCGACACCAACAACACCATCACCGCCGACACCGCATCCATCCGCCAGGTCACTCCCCAGGGTTCGCCCCCCAAACGCACCCGGTACCCTCCAACCACCGCCCAGCCAGCCACCGACAGGATCGCCAAGCCAACCGTTGCCCACGACGCCCACGTCATCCACCGCCCTGCCCGTCCGCCGTCGCGTCCAGCCCCCAATCCCATCACTCCCACCGCCGCCGCCACCGCCATCGGAAGCATCGGGATCACCAACAAAACCACTCGAAACATCGTTTCCACGACCCCAATCCTGGGCGGAACTTTGATTTTATTCGATGACAGGCTATCAACCCGATAGATAACTTTTAATTAATCCTGCATGAGCTTCCTCAATTATCATCACCTGCGCTATTTCCGCGTCATCGGCCGCGAACTCAGCCTCGCCCGCGCCGCCGAAAAGCTGAACCTCTCGCCCCCCGCCCTCAGCATCCAGCTCCGGCAACTCGAACAAAACCTCGGCCATGAACTCTTCCAGCGAACCCGCCGCGGTCTCGTCCTCACCGAGGCCGGCAAGGTCGCCCTCGACTACGCCGAAACCATCGGCCGCACCGGCGAGGAACTGATGGATGTCATGCAGCACCGACCCCGCGGCGGTCGACAGATCCTCCGGGTGGGCGCCGTCGCCACCCTGTCCCGCAACTTCCAACTCGAGTTCCTCCGCCCCGCCCTTCACCGACCCGATGTCGAAGTGATCGGCCGCTCCGGCAACCTGCGCGATCTCCTCCTCCTCCTTCAGGCCCATCAGGTCGACCTCGTCCTCTCGAACCAAGACGCCCGACGCAACGATGCCACCCCCTGGCATTGCCACCTCCTCGCCGAGGAACCCGTCAGTCTCGTCGGCACCATCGCCTGGAAGAAACGCCCCAAACTCAGGTTCCCCGACGACTTCCAGGACATCCCCGTCATCCTCCCCAGCCTCGAAAGCAACACACGCGCCGGCTTCGATCAGATCCTCGCCTCCGCCGGCGTCCGACCCCGCATCCTCGCCGAGTTCGATGACATGGCCATGCTGCGTCTCCTCGCCCGCGAAGGCGAAGGTCTCGCACTGGTTCCTCCGGTGGTGGTGCGCGACGAAATCCAACGCGGTGAACTGATCGAGACCCATCGCATTGCCGAACTGCGCGAAACCTTCCACGCCATCACCCCCAGCCGCCGCTTCCCGAATCCCCTCGTCGGGGAACTGGTCGAGCGGATGGCCCAAAGACCCGCAACCCCGACCCGATCCAAAACCCGCGCGGGCTCGAAACCCGGCATGGCCTGACCATCCACAACCGTCCCGGCATGCAACCCGCCCGTGCGGCACCGGCA
>CAZDYB010000057.1:3758-13953 GCA_964509045.1 uncultured Akkermansia sp. | reverse complement strand
GAGGGAAGGACCAAGCCAAAGGCGAAGTGGTCGGAGCAGATCGATTCGGCTTAGGCCGGGCCGTCGGCGGGTTGTTCGGCGAGATCGGTCTGGAGGAAGTGGATCAGGTGGCGCAGGCGGTCGGCGACCGGGATGGATTGCAGGATCACCTGACGGGCGAGTGGGTTGGCGATGAGGAGGAGGGAGACGAGGTCGGCGAGGTAGCCGGAGTTGGAGATGCCCTTGAGTCCGCGGGTGGCAGCCGCGGCGGGATCGGTTCCGCCTCCACCGGACTTGATCAATTGCTGGAGGAGTTCGGGAGCGACGGGAGCGCCCTGGCGGAGTCGGGCTTCGACCAGTTCGAGGGTACGGAACCGGAGGGCGTCGATGGCGACGGATTCGGTTTCCTCGGGCACGAGGGGGGTGATTTCGTGGACGCGATATGGTTTGTAGCGGAGGACCCTGCCGAGTCGGACGCGGGTGATGCCCTGGAGGACGAGGTTGGAGGTGCCGTTCGGATTCTTCACGGCTGCGCGGATGAGGCCGAGGCTGGCGACGGGCAGGGGGGTTTCGCGGGAGTCATTCGGTTTCTGCATGGCGATGCAGAACATCCGGTGTGAATCGATGGCCTGGGCGAGCATCGTGCGGTAGCGCGGTTCAAAGATGAACAGGGGCAGCATGGCCTGTGGGAACAGGACCGAGCCACCCAGGATCATCACGCCGGCGGAGTCAGGCACGAACATGGTTGAGAATAGGGTCGGACCGTTTGGAAGCCAACCGTCGGATGCCTTGCATGGAAGGGGTCGAATTGGGGAGACTGGCCGGTATGAATGCGCGCTTGCTGGCGATAATCCTGGGGCTGCTGGCCGCCGGACTTGGGTCGGGGCTGTATCTGGTTCGGGAACGGGCCAGGAAGGAGAAGGAGGTGGCTGCGGTGCGGGTGGATCAATTGACGGGTGATCTGGTGCGGGTCGAGGTGAAGTTGCAGGAGCAACAGAAGGTGAATGCCTCGCTGGAGGCGAATCTCGCGGCCCGGACCGAGGAAGTGGGGATCTACTCGAACAAGCTCGTGCTGGTGACCTCGGAGTTGGCGAAGACCGAGGAGCAGGCCAGGGCCGCGGCCGCGAAGGCCCAGGAGGAGATCGGGATCCGGGAGAAGCGGATCGAGGGTTTGCAGGGGGAGAAGGATGACCTGTCAGAGCGACTCGCGGAGTTGAATCGGAAGGCCGAGGGCTTGCAGGCGCAGATCGAGGAAACCGAACGGCGCCTGGCCGCCAGCCAGGGGGACAAGGAAGTTCTTCAGAAGGAATTGCGACGCATGATGGCCGAAAAGGTGGAGTTGGATCGCCGCTTCCAGGATCTCACCGCAGTGAAGGAGCAATTGAGGATGCTCAAGGAGGAAGCCTACGTGGCGGGTCGTGCGATCTTCGGTCGCAAAGTGGGGCTCATGGAGAAGAAGGGTGCCCAACTCCTGAATGAAGGCATTCGCCGCCCGGTTGCCCGCGAAACCGGGACGGTGGATGGCCGGTTGAATGTCGAAGTCCAACCGGATGGAACGGGTCGGGTGGTTCCGAACCAGCCGCGTTGAGGGTGGGATCCACCCGGTTCGGATCACGAAACACACCGACGGCACGAAAGTGGGAGTGGGATTATCCGCAGATGGCGCAGATAACGCAGATGAGGATGTGCGTGCTGTGTTTGTGACGAGGGGAGAAAGCTTTCGTGTGCTTCGTGCCTTTCGTGGTCCAGGGACCGTTGAAGGGTTTGGACCACGCAACACCCTTCAGAGCACTTCCAGGTAGAGGGCTCGGAAGTCGGCGGCACTGACGGGGACCACATTGGTCTTGTGGCAGGGGTCTTCGACGGCCTGCCCCACCAGTTCTTCCAGCAATTCCGGTTTCACGCCGTGGTCCTGGAGGCGGCCGGTGATGCCGATCCCGACGAGGAAGCTTTGGATGAAGGCGATGGTCCGGGAATCGGCTTCGGCATTGGAGCATTCCATGACGGGGAGGCCGCAGGCGATGCCGACGCGTCGATAGAGGCCGGATTTGCGGGAAGAGCAGAACTTCATGCCGGCGACGAGGCACAGGGCATTGGCCAGTCCATGATGCATGCCGCAGAGGGCGGACAGCGGATGGGCCATGGAATGGACGACACCGAGATCCTTCTGGAAGGCGATGGCGCCCATGGCCGCGGCCACCAGCATTCGGCCCCGGGCATCCAGGTCCCGGCCATCGCGGACCGCCCGCGGAAGGGCTTCCACCACCAGATGGATACCCTCGAGGGCGATGCCGTCGCACATCGGGTGGAAAGCGGTGCAGGTGTAGCTTTCGATGCAATGGGTGAGGGCATCGGCGCCGGTGGCGGCGGTCAGGCGTGGGGGGAGTCCGACCGTGAGTTCGGGATCCAGGATGACGAGTCGGGCGAGGAGTTCCGGATGGAACAGGACGGATTTGCGATGGGTGGAGTCGAGGGTGATGACCGAGCTGCGCCCGACCTCACTGCCGGTTCCAGCCGTGGTGGGGATGGCGATGAAGGGCGCCAACCCGGACCAATCGGTGGGGTCCTCGTAGAAACGGGCCAGGTCCAGATCGGGTTTGCGGACCAGCAACCGCGCCGCCTTGCCGGCATCGAGGGGACTGCCCCCGCCGATGGCGATCAATCCGTCGCAGCCCTTTTCCCGGAACAGGGCGGCGGGCAACCGCACGTCGTCTTCGATGGGGTTCGGATGGACGCCATCAAAGACGAACCAATCCTGGCCCCGGCCCGCTTCGCCCAGGACGGTGGAGAGGGCGCGGAAGGCATCGGTCCTGGCCAGGCCGGGGTCGGTGACCACCAGGGGACGCCGGATGCCAAGGCGAGCCATGCGGGCGGGAAGTTCGCGGAGGGAACCGGCGCCGTAGAGGGTCGGGGTGGGAAACGAGAAGGACGTGAGCGACATGCGGGAGCGAGATTGGTGGGGACAGACTCACGTCGGCAATCGCCGAACCCGGGGGGATACGGAGTCGGGTGCACCGAATGGGCTTCACGGGGAGCCGCAAAGCACGTGACGGCGACCGGACGTCGCCGCCCCGGAGGGGTCGGTATAAAATAAACCGGGGCGCCAGTCAGAGGATGACCGTACGCCCCGGGGAATTTTCAAGAATAGTTCAGTAGGATTATGTAGAGATCCCAAGGCGGTGAACAACGACGCCTTGGAAAACTGTTGGAGGACCGGAAGAACGAAATGGGGAACCTGCTTTTGAAGGCTTCCCGAAAGGCTCAACCAGACTTCCGAAATATCAGATCCTACTCAAAAGAACGACCGGTGTTGCACTTTCCCACCGGCGACGGGTGGATTGATGGGGCAGGCGCCGATTTCATGCAAGCACTGATCTGGATTAATTTTGGCGTGAAGACGGGCAACGGAGGGTGGGTTGGAGGGGGTTCTTCCTAATACCGGGGGTGGTCCGTAGGGTGGGTGCGGGATGAAATTGTCTGTTCGCGGCGAGTACGCATTGAGGGCTTTGACCCATCTGGGGATGCGATATGGACCGGAGGTGGTGCGGATCCAGGCGATCTCGAAGGAGGAGAACATTCCCAAGCGGTTCCTGGAACAGATCCTGAACGACCTTCGCAGCGGCAGTTTCGTGGAGAGTCGGCGCGGGGTTGCGGGGGGGTACCGGTTGGCGGTGCCGCCGGAGCGGATTGCATTGGCGGCGGTGATCCGGCACGTGGAGGGGGCATTGGCGCCGGTGGGATGTGTGAGTGTGAATTTCTATGAGAAGTGCAATTGCCCGGACGAACGGCGATGTGCGCTCCGTTCGATGATGCAGGAGGTGCGGGACGCGATTGCCGGGATGCTGGAGAAGCGGACCCTGGCGGACCTGGTCCAGCGTGCGGTTGAATTGAAGGCCGCACCGTTGACCGAACAGGACTTCCAGATCTGAGCGGATCCGGTTGAGCGGAGGTGGGCGAGCGTTTCGATTCGTGGGCGAATTGTGAAACGGCTCCCTGCATTGAATCGGAGATGGGGAGGGTGTGGTTTGATGGGGTCCACTCCCCTCTTCCCAGCCTCGCGCTGCCGGCGAAAGGGTGTCGCCGCTCCGGTCTCAAAGCGCGAGATATTGAATCCGTCCTTGCGGTGGCGATGGGGCGGCGGGTACTTGTCCGCGATTCTTAAATGGCCAAAGCATTGATCATCGCCGAGAAGCCATCGGTGGCTGCGGATATCGCCAAGGCCCTTGGTGGGTTCACCAAGGACAAGTCGGGCGACTTCTTCGAGAGCGACCGATACGTGTTGTCATCGGCGGTGGGTCACCTGCTCGAACTGGCGGTGCCGGAGGAGTATGAGGTGTCGAAGGGCAAATGGACCTTTGCGCAATTGCCTCATCTGCCGCCGCGATTCGCCCTGCGACCGATCGAGAAGAACGAGAACCGGCTCAAGACGCTGGCGCGGCTGATCCGGCGCAAGGATGTGGACACCCTGGTCAACGCCTGTGACGCCGGGCGTGAGGGGGAACTGATCTTCCGGAACATCGCGGCCTACACCTCGGCCAGACAGCCGGTCCAACGGCTCTGGCTGCAATCGATGACGTCGCAGGCCATCCGGGATGGGTTTGCGCGATTGCGGACGGATGCCGACATGCGGCCATTGGCGGATGCTTCACGATGCCGGTCGGAGGCGGACTGGCTGGTGGGGATCAACGGGACGCGGGCGATGACCGCGTTCAACAGCAAGTCGGGGGGCTTTTTCCTGACCACGGTGGGGCGGGTGCAGACCCCGACCCTGGCGATCGTGGTGGAGCGGGAGGATCGGATCCGGAGGTTTGTTTCGCGGGATTACTGGGAGGTGGTGGGGACCTTTGGCGCGGCCGGGGGGAACTATGTTGGCAAGTGGTTCGATGAAGGGTTCCGCAAGCCGGACGGGAAGGATGCGGATGGCGAGTTGCGGGCGGACCGGCTGTGGGATCGGAAGCGGGCGGAGACGATCCGGGAACGGTGTGAGGGGAAGCCGGGAACGGTGACGGAGGAGAGCAAGGCGGCGACGCAGCTGTCGCCGTTGCTGTATGACCTGACGACCTTGCAGCGGGAGGCGAACTCGCGGTTTGGGTTCAGCGCGAAGAACACCTTGGCGGTGGCGCAGGCGTTGTATGAGCGCCACAAGGTCCTGACCTATCCGAGAACCGATTCGCGGCATCTCCCGGAGGATTATGTGGCGACGGTCCGAAAGACGCTGGAGACGTTTGCGGAGGGGGCCGATGTGCGGATCCAGGAGGCGTCACGGTCGGGGCCGGCGTCGGTGGGCGAGTTGGCGAAGAAGATCCTGGGTGAAGGTTGGCTGCGACCCAACAAACGGATCTTCAACAATGCGAAGGTCAGCGATCACTTCGCCATCATCCCGACCGGAGTCATCCCAAGGGGATTGTCGGAGCCGGAACAGAAGTTGTTCGACCTGGTGACGCGCCGGTTCCTCTCGGTGTTCTTTCCGGCGGCGGAGTTCATGGAGACCATCCGGATCACGCGGGTGGAGCGGGAGCCCTTCAAGAGTGTGGGCAAGGTGTTGGTGAAGGCGGGATGGCTGGAGGTGTATGGGCGTGAGGCGGCGGCGGATGACGAGACGCCGACATTGGCGCCGGTGCAGGGGGGTGAGGTGGTGAAGACGGTGCAGGTGGAGGTGAAGGCGTTGCAGACCAAGCCGCCGGCGCGCTACACGGAAGCGACGTTGCTGAGCGCCATGGAGAGCGCGGGCAAGCTGGTGGAGGATGACGAATTGCGGGAGGCGATGGCCGAGCGGGGACTGGGAACTCCGGCGACCCGTGCGGCGATCATCGAAGGATTGATCTCGGAGGAATACATCCTGCGCCAGGGACGCGAACTGATGGCGACGGCCAAGGCATTCTCACTGGTGCAATTGCTGGGTGGCCTGGGTGTGGCGGAGCTCACCCGGCCGGAGATGACCGGTGACTGGGAATTCCAGTTGAAGAAGATCGAGCGCGGACAGCTCGCCCGGGACCAGTTCATGGGGGAGATCCGCAACTTCACCGCGGAGATCGTCCGGAAGGCCAAGCTCTACGACAAGGACACCATCCCGGGCGATTTCGGGGTGTTGACCACGCCGTGTCCCAAGTGCGGGGCGGTGGTCCAGGAGAAGTTCCGGGAGTTCAAGTGTCCGGAATGTGGATTCGGGGTCCGCAAGGTGATGTCGGGTCGGATGTTTGAGCCGGCCGAGGTGGAGACCCTGATCCGGGAACGCCAGCTCGGACCGTTGCAGGGATTCCGTTCCCGGCTGGGTCGGCCATTTGCGGCCGTGATCAAGCTGTCGCCGGAACACGAGGTGAAGTTCGATTTCGGTGATGAGGGCAAGGACGGCGAGAACGGGGCCGAAACGGCCCCGGACTTCACCGGGAAGGAACCGGTGGGCAAGTGTCCGAAGTGTTCGGCCCGGGTTTTCGAGCACGGGCTCAATTACGTCTGTGAAAAGGCGGTGGGTCCGGAGAAGACCTGTGATTTCAGGTCGGGCGCGGTGATCCTCCAGCAGGCCATCGACCGGGTGCAGCAGGCCAAGCTCCTGTCGGAGGGACGGACGGATGTCCTCAAGGGATTTGTTTCGAAGAAGACCAACCGGAAGTTCGAGGCATTCCTGGTGTTGAAGGCGGGCAAGGTCAGTTTCGAGTTTCCTCCACGGGAGAAGAAGGCGCCGCGGAAAGGCGCGGCGGCGGCTCCGGTGGAGAAGGTCGATTTCACCGGCAAGACGGCGCTCGGTGTCTGTCCGAAGTGCGGCGGGGCGGTATACGCGGGACCGGACGGTTATCTCTGCGAGAAGAGTCAGGCGGATGCCAAGCGATGCACGTTCACGGTCGGCGGGACCATCCTGGGTCAGAAGATCGAGCTGGAGCAGTTCAGGAAGCTTCTGGAGACGGGTCGGACCGACCTGTTGACGGGTTTCGTGAGCCGGGCCGGGAAACCGTTCAAGGCGCACCTGGTTCTCGGTGCCAAGGGCAAGGTTGAGTTCGAGTTCCCCCAGGACGGCGACTGACCGGTCGGCCCGGTCGGATCAGGCGAACACCTGTCGACGCTGGATGGGCGACAGTTCGCGCCATTGACCGGCGGGCAGGTCGCCGAGATCGAACCCGCCGATCCGCATCCGGATCAGGCGGAGGGTGGGATGCCCGATGGCCGCGGTCATGCGGCGTACCTGTCGGTTGCGGCCCTCGATGAGTTCGAGGGCGATCCAGCAGTCGGGAACGTTCTTGCGATACCGGATGGGTGGATCGCGCGGCGGCACATCCGGCTGGGGATCCAGCATCCGGAGTTGGCAGGGGCGGGTGGGGGAACCCTGGATCGGGATTCCGGCGGCCAGCCGGGCGAGGGCTTCCGGAGCGGGGATCCGTTCCACCTGCGCCCAGTAGATGCGGGGATGTCCGCGGTCGGGATCCAGAAGGCGGGAATTCAGACCGGCCTCATCACTGAGCAACAGCAGACCCTCGGAATCGGCATCCAGACGACCCAGTGCATAGACACGGGGAGGCAGGGTGAAATCCGACAATGGCCGATTGGGGGACCCATCGGGTGTGAACTGGCTGAGGACACCGTAGGGCTTGTGGAAGGCGATTAGCACGATGGGACCGGATGTGGGTGGGGAGGGTAGGGAGTTGGTCGGGATGTTGTCCGCATCTTTTCCTGGAATGGTTTCCATGAACCGGATTCAAGCCCGTTGGACCCGGCGACCTGAGGTCACAGTTGCGAAGGCGGGCAGGTGCGGGGGAAGGTCGAAGCACGTTCCAGCGGGCGGGACACGGTGTCGGAGTCCGGGACGGACCCAAGGCAGGGAGGCAGTTGATTTATGATCAATCGATTCAAGGTGGCGCCGTTGTGGACGTTGACGCGGCGACTGGCGGCGGTGGCATCGGGCCGCGAGAACCCGGACCTGGTGATCACGGGAGCGCGGGTGTTGTCGACCTATACCGAGCGGATGCTGCCGGATCGGGAAGTGTGGGTGGCGGGAGGTCGGATCGCAGCGGTGAAGCCGGCTGGAGAGGCTCGACGGCTTGGATTGTCGGCCCGGTTTCAGGATGTCCGGGGAGGAATCGTGGCGCCGGGCCTGGTGGATCCCCATGTGCATATCGAGTCCTCGATGATGACGGCGTGTGCGTATGCGGAGGCTGCGTTGTTGAATGGGACGACGACCTTGTTCTGCGACAGCCATGAGATCGGGAACGTGTGTGATGCGGAGGGGATCGAGTGGATGCTGGAAGATGCGCGACAGGCGCCTTTGAACATCTTCCTGACGGTGCCGAGCACGGTGCCGGCGACGAATCCGGGCCTGGAGACGGCGGGTGGGGACCTGACCCCGGCCAAGGTGGGGGCATTGTTTGACCGGTGGCCGGAGGCGGTGGCCTTGGGTGAGAAGATGGATTTCATCCCGGTGGCGCTGGGCGATGAGCGGAGCCATGCCGTCTTGGCGGAATCGTTGAAGCGGGGTCGCCCGGTATGTGGCCATGTGTATGGCCGGGAATTCGTGGCGGCCTATGCGGCGAGTGGCGTGACCGACACCCATGAAGCGATTGACCGGGACATTGCCGACGACTTCCTGGAGGCGGGGTTATGGGTCTTCCTGCGGGGCGGCAATCCGTCGACGCCCTGGCATTCGCTTCCCCACGCCATCCGGGCCGTGACCGAGTTGGGGGCGAATCCGAAACGGGTGTGTGTCTGCACGGACGACCGGGATGCCGATGACCTGTTTCTGTTCGGGCTCGATTGGGTGGTGCGGGAGGCGATGGTGGCGGGGATCCGGCCGGCGACGGCCTGGAGCATGGGTTCGCTGCATCCGGCGACCCGTTACGGCATGGATGCCGAGTTCGGGGCGCTGGGACACTCGCGTCGGGCGGACCTGGTGCTGTTGGACGACGACTTCCGGGTTCACAACACCTGGTACGGAGGCGAGTTGATGGTTGAGGATCGAAGGTTGACCCCGGCGTTGGTGGAGCAGTTGGAGAAGGGGCGATACCGGTATCCGGATCGGGCGTATCGGACGGTCCGTGTACCGGACGGATTGAAGCTGATTCCGTCGTTCCCGCCCGGGTCAGCGGTGGTGAATGTCATCCGGGTCGCCTCACCGGGAATCCTCACCTTCCATGAACGGCTTCGACTCGAAGCGGGAGTGGATCGGGGTGGATGGATGACGGAGAACGATCTGTGCTTTGTGAGCGTGGTGGAGCGGCACGGTGGGACGGGGCGGGTGGGGTTGGGGCTGTTGCAGGGTCTGGGTTTGAGGTCCGGTGCGGTGGCGAGTTCAGTGGGGCACGACGCGCACAACCTGATCCTGGCGGGGACGAATGAGGCGGATCTGCAACTGGCGTTGGAATGCCTGAAGTCGAGCCAGGGCGGCGTGGTGGTGGTGGATGAAGGACGGGTGAAGGCCCATTTGAAGCTTCCGATCGCCGGATTGCTCTCGGATGAACCGGCCCACGTGGTGCAGGCGGAGACGGTGGAGTTGAAGCGCGCCTGGGACGCCACCGGGTGCATCCTGCCCTACATGGGATTCAACCTGATCCCGCTCTCGGTGATCCCGGAACTGCGCATCACGGATCAGGGCCTGGTGGACGTGCGCAACATGCAGGTCATCCCCCTGTTCGAGTCGGCCTGACCTGGAATCGGAGCGGCGAGTGTCACTCGCCGGGTTGCTGTCCGACGGCGATCGAACTTCGCCGCTACAACGCTCCGCTTTCGTGCCATTCGTGTGTTTCGTGGTCAGCATTCTTCATCGGCGTCTCCACCACGAAACACACCAAACACACGAAAGGAACGCTGGACGATGCCCACAGTTCATCGGTCGCGCCTTATCCGTGCCCATCCGTGAAATCCGTGGTTCAGGAAGTCTCGTCTTGAAACCACGGATGGGAGTCCGCTCTGGCAGGGAGTCCCGCCTGTTTCCCGCCTCTGGAAGCCTCAAGAGTGATTCTCCGGATCGAGATCAGTTCGTTTTCATCGGTGACCCAACGTCGCCGTTCCGAGACCCGGTTTTCGTGTGGTTCGTGTGTTTGGTGGGCAGGGTTCTTGACCAGAGTTCTTCACCACGAAAATCACGAAACACACGAAAGGGATGTTGGTCGCGGATCGCCGTGGATGGCTCGCAGTGGATCCGTGTCCATCCTTGAAATCGGTGGTTCAAAAAGTCAGGTCTTGAAACCACGGATGGGAGTCCGCTCTGGCAGGGAGTCCCGCCTGTTTCCCG
>CAZDYB010000057.1:0-3658 GCA_964509045.1 uncultured Akkermansia sp. | reverse complement strand
TTGAAATCGGTGGTTCAAAAAGTCAGGTCTTGAAACCACGGATGGGAGTCCGCTCGGGCAGGGAGTCCCGCCTGTTTCCCCGTAGGACCGGTCCGCGTTTCAGCGACAGATCTGGCCGCGGGGACGTCGCAGGGCCACATCCTGGGCGGCGCGGTTCTTGGCGATCATGTTGTCGGGGAGGATGCCGCGCCACGAGACGTTCGGATAGACGAGGGCATGGCGTCCGATGATGGATCCGGGGTTGAGGACGGCATTGCAGCCGATCTCGGCTTCGTCGCCGATGAGGGCGCCGAACTTGCGCAGGCCGGTGTCGATGCAGCGGCCGTCCATCTCGATCCAGATGTTTTCCCCGATGAGCTTGAGGTTGGAAACGATGGCGCCGGAACCGAGGTGGGCTTTGTGGCCGAGGATGGAATCGCCGACGTAGTTGAAGTGCGGCACCTGGGCTCCGTTGAAGAGCAGGGAGTGCTTGATCTCGCAGGAATTGCCGATCACGCAGTCGTCACCGATCAGCGAGTCCTCACGGATGTAGGCATTGTGCCGGATGCGACAGTTCCGTCCGATGATGGACGGGCCGAGGATCATGGCACCGTGTTCGACGACGGTGCCTTCCCCGATGACGACATTTTCAGCGATGTAGGCGTTTCCGATCGTGCGATGGGCCTGGGAAGGACGGAGACGGGCTGTGATGTAGGCGGCGAGGTTCTTCAGGGGATCCCACGGAAACTCGACCCCGTCGAACAGGGCCGCGTGTTCGGTCTGACGCAGATCGAACAGATCAGAGGGGGTGTAGAGCATGAAGGGCAGGCTATGCAGTCTGCGCCTGCGGGCAAGACGTCAATCGGAGCCATGGGCACCCTTGTACCGTCCGCAGTCCGAAGATAGCGTCGTCGCATGAGCATCGGCCGAGGTGCGGTGGCGGGTCTGGGTCTGGGATTGGGATTGGCATGGGGATGGGTGCCGTCGGCGCTGGCGGAGACCGTCCTGTTGAGGGATGGCGCGTCGGTGACCGGACGGATCCTGGCGGAGAAGAAGGATCAGTTGGTCGTCGATCTCGGTTATACCGTCCTTCCGATTCCACGCGTTGAGATCGTCGAGGTGGTTCAGGAGGTGAAGCCGGACGAGAAACCGGAGGAACCGGCCCTGATCCAGGAGATGCGGGGCGGATTGTATGCGGTGGCGGCCACACCGCCGGCGGAGCGGCCGGTGCGGGAACTGGTGCAGGAACTTGGCGAGTCCGTGGTCCAGGTCCGGGCACCGAGCGGTCTTGGTTCCGGCTTTTTCGTGACCGAAGACGGGTATCTCATCACCAACTTCCACGTGATCGAAGGGGAGACCCGGTTGTCGGTGGAGGTCTATCATCAGCGCAACGGCCAGTTGGAACGTCGCAGTTACAAGGACGTCCGGATCGTGGCCATGAACAAGTTCGCGGATCTCGCCCTGCTCAAGGTGGAGGACAAGGACGCGCCTCCCTTCAAACGCCTGTTGCTGGGTGATCCCGACGGTCTTTCGGTTGGGGAACGGGTGTTCGCGATCGGAAGTCCGCTCGGGCTCGAACGGACCGTCACCGAGGGCATCCTCAGCACCAAGACCCGCCAGATGGGCGGTTCGCTCTATCTCCAGACCACGGCCCCGATCAATCCCGGCAACTCTGGCGGGCCCCTGTTCAACCTGCGCGGCGAGGTGGTGGGCGTGACCAACATGAAGCTGACCTTTGGCGAGGGTCTTGGCTTCGCCATCCCGGGTGATGAATTGAAGTACTTTCTCAATCACCGGGACGCCTTCGCCTACGACAACGACAATCCGAGCAACCCGTTCCGCTATCTCGAACCGCCGAGCCGGCTGCGGGCCACGGCGCCCTGAATCTCAGGGGATCAGCAGGAGGGGAGGCGGGTCGGTCGGGCGCGCGGCGAGGCATTCAGCCCCAAAGTCGGCATTTCACTTAGCCGCGATTCCGCAGATGGCGGAGCTGTTCAGCCCCAACGGGGCGAGTCATATCAGCCTGGGGCAACGTCCCAGGAACCGCCGCCCCCAATTTCCCCCAAGCCCTGAAGGGGCGGGAAATCCGTGTCTTGGGCCACCCTTTCAGGGCTTGATTCACGTGGGGCAAAGGCACCCAGGGCGTTGCACTGGGCAGGAATGTTGCCGGGCCTTTGGCCCTCTGAACCTTCGCTTTCAGCGAGGCGCTCCCGCAGATGCGCGCTGACCAAGCGATGCAGTCAGTCGATTCCTTTGCCGGCACGCTCAACTTTGTGTTGCAGGTGCAACAGGAAGTTGAAGCGATGGGATCCGAAGGCCTGGCCCAGATGGGGTTCCCGTCCCTGCGGCGAGTTCTCATGACCAGCCCAGGCCATTCCCTTCCACGCCCCGGCAAACGCGAAGCGTCCTGGAGTGCGGTCGTCCTCGACCGCCTTGAACCCCGATGGAACAGGCACGGCTCATGATCGCGTTCACGGCGCGGGTGGACGGTTGATCCAAGTCGCCAGAGGATCGGCGCACTCGAGGACCTTGCGGACCCCACGGACGCGAAGCCGGGCATTCTCCCTTCTCAAGAAAACCGCGGGCGATCCAATCCCAGCCAGGGACTCTGAGCTCTTTCCAAACCTCAATCCTGGATACGCCGGCGCGCTTCCTGCGTACGCGATGGAATCTTTGGGAGGGAAGGAAACGGGCGTTGACTCGAACGCTGACACCACCACAAATGGTGGCTGTTCTTTTGAGTACCCACCATTAGTAGTGGGTTTCGCGTGGAAGTGCCTCCAGCCAAGGCTGAAGGAGAATAGGGAAGCGGGTGCGGTTCCGGAGGGGTTCCGGGCTTAATCCCGCGCGGTAGCGCCGCTGTAACGAGCGACGAAGGCCCTTCAGCCACTGTGGACGGAGACGTCTGCGGAAAGGCGGGCCGGAGGAAGACCTCGGAGCCAGAAGACCTGCTTCCACGCGCTCATCAAGTCCGGGACCGTCTGGTTCCGGCGACGGTCGCGCCAACGACCGGATGGGGACGTCGCGTTTCCGCCCGCAAGGGCTGGCTGCCGGCTCCTCGGCCAGGGAAGCGGGCATTTGCGTGCCGGCAACTGAACTGGAGACGCGTCTTGGCGGCCGCGTCGTGAAGGGATTCTTGATTGCTGTCATGACTGCTTCTGCCGAAACCGTCCCGCTCCCGGAGCGGGGAGATCAAACGCCTGAGTTCATCGAGCGCGAAGAGGGGCGCCATGTCGTCTATCAATTCCGGAACAAGACCTTCCGCCTGGACAAGGCGAAGGCGAGGGAACGCCTGAACGGCAAGCGGGTGATCAACGGGATCCGCAGCGCCGAGCTGAACGTGCTTCCGCTCAAGTATTCGGAGGCTTACCGCATCTACAAACAGATGAAGGCCAACCATTGGGAGCCCGACGTCATTGACATGACCAAGGACGCCCACCAATGGAACACGGGCGTGCTCTCGAGCCGGGAGCGATGGATCATCGAGATGGGGGTGGGTTATTTTTCATCGGCCGAAGGCATCGTGGGCGACTCGGTGCTGCATGTGATCGAGGACAACCTTACCGCCGCCGAACTGAAGCACGCGTCGCTCCGCCACATCGCCGAGGAGAGCATCCACATGGATTCGCTCCTGCACATCATTGGTTCGCTCAACATCGACCTCGACGAGGTGACGGCG
>CAZDYB010000056.1:5223-13986 GCA_964509045.1 uncultured Akkermansia sp. | reverse complement strand
CCCATCCGGCCTCCGAAGCCGATGTCCTCCAGTGGCTCGCCTCCGAATACGCCGTCGCCTTCAACCCCCTCGACGCCGTCGAACCCGACAAGGAACTCCTCGCCCGCTTCCCCGCCCGCATCCTCCTCAAGGAGGAACTCCTTCCCCTCCGCCGTCACAACGGCCATGTCGAGGTCGCCACCGCACGCCTCTTCGCCACCCAGGGCATCGACGCCCTCAAATCCCTGACCGGTCTCCGGCTGCAACCGGTCCTTTCCACCCGCGAAGCCATCCAGCGGGAGATGAAGAAGCACCTCGGGGTCGGCGCCGATACCCTCGGCACCCTCGGCGAGGAAGCCTCGTTCCAGGTCGTCGATGAGGACGGCATCGATGACACCAATCTCGATGACGCCGCCGAGGACGCGTCGATCATCCGCTTCGTCAACCAGGTCCTCCGCGACGCCATCGAACTCCGCGCCTCCGACATCCACCTCGAACCGTTCGAGACCGAGATGCGCATCCGGTACCGCATCGACGGCGTCCTCCAGGAAGTCCCGGTCCCCGCCCAGATCAAGCGCTTCCAACCCGCCATCGTCTCCCGCGTCAAGATCCTCAGCCACCTCAACATCGCCGAGAAACGCGTTCCCCAGGACGGCCGCATCAAGATCCGCATCGATGACGCCGAGGTGGACATCCGGGTGTCCGTCATCCCCATGCTCCACGGCGAAGCCGTCGTCATGCGGTTGCTGCGCCAGAACTCCACCCTGCGCGGCATGGGCGAACTCGGCATGGCCCCACGCGAACTCAACGGCTTCAAACGCGTCCTCGGCCTCCCCCACGGCATCGTCCTCGTCACCGGCCCCACCGGTTCCGGCAAGACCTCCACCCTCTACACCGCCCTCAACGCCATCAACGACGCCGTCCGCAAGATCATCACCATCGAGGATCCCATCGAGTACCAACTCAAGGGCATCAACCAGATCCAGGTCTCCGAGAAAGCCGGCCTCACCTTCGGCCGCGGACTCCGCGCCATCCTCCGTCACGATCCCGATGTCCTGCTCATCGGCGAGATCCGCGACCAGGAAACCGCCCAGATCGCCGTCCAGGCTTCCCTCACCGGTCACCTCGTCTTCTCCACCCTCCACACCAACGATGCCCCCGGCGCCCTCACCCGACTCGTTGACATGGGCGTCGAACCCTACCTCGTCGCCTCCTCCCTCGAAGCCGTCCTCGCCCAACGCCTCGTCCGCGTCCTCTGCCCCCTCTGCAAACAGGTCGACACCTCCCCTTCCTCGGAAGCCCTCCGCGCCCAGCTTCGTATCCCCGCCCACAAACCCATCTTCAAGGCCGTCGGCTGCCGCGAATGCCGCAATACCGGCTATCACGGACGACGCGCCATCTTCGAGTGGATGGATTCCAGCCACGAGATCCGTCGCCTGATCCTCAAGAACTCTTCCAGCGGCGAACTCCGCGAGGCCGCCCGACGCAGTGGCATGACCGCCCTCGCCGATGACGGCTGGCGCCTCGTCGGTGAAGGCATCACCACCCCCGAGGAAGTCCTCCGCGTCACCAAGGACCAATCCGCCGAGGAAGCGGATGTCGTCGCCAACGCCAACGCCGCCGCCAAGACCGACGAGTAGTCTCCCATGGCTTCCTTCCACTATCGCGCCCTCCAGGCCAATGGTTCCATCGACGAAGGTTCCCTCGATGCGCCCAATCGCGTGGAAGCCCTCCGCGTGATGGCTTCGCGCGGTCTCAAGCCGATCCGTCTCTCCGATGCCGGTGGTCCGCCCCCGTCCGCGCCGGCTTCCCTCAAGGCCGCCCCGCGTGCCGCCACTTCCGCCACTTCCCACTCCGGCCCCCAGACCCTCGCCCGCCCCACCCGCACCACCGCCAGCAGCAAGGCGTCCCCGAAGCCCGGCTCCACCGCCCAACGCGCCGCGGCCGCCACCCGAGAGACTCCCAACTCCAAGACCCAGGCGCCGTCCACCGGCGGATTCAAACTCAATCTCGGTGGCGACAAGATCACCGCGCGCATCCTCGAGAATTTCACCCGACTGCTGTCCTCGCTCCTCGCCGCCGGCGTCCCCCTCAGCCGCGCCCTCGTCATCCTGATGCGCGAGGCCGCCACCCCGGCCGCAGGTGCCCAGTGGAAACAGGTCCATGACCTCGTGGTCGATGGCCTGCCCCTGGCCGATGCCATGGCGCGTTCTCCCAAGACCTTTCCCCGGGTGTACGTGGCCATGGTCGAGGCGGGTGAAACCGGCGGGTTCCTCGACGTCGTCCTCGGTCAGATCGCCGATTTCCAGGCCCGGGAGAAGGAGATGCGCGGGAAGGTCATGACCGCCCTCCTCTACCCGGTCATCCTGCTCATCCTCGCCCTCGGCGTGCTCATCTTCCTCCTCGTCTTCTTCATCCCTCGGTTCCAGACCATCTTCACCGGGTTCGGCGCGGAACTGCCCCTGCTCACCCAGCTCATCGTCTCCACCAGCGAAGTCCTCCGCACCTGGGGCATCGCCATCGCCATCGCCCTGGTCATGGGCGTGTTCTTTCTCCGGACCTGGTTCCTCTCGGAGAAAGGTCGGCGCGTCTGGGAAGGCATGATGCTCAAGGCCCCGGTCATCGGCCCCCTCGTCGCCCAGTTCTCCATGTCCCGGTTCTGCCGCATGCTCGGCACCCTGCTCGGCGCCGGTGTCCCCCTCATCAACGCCCTCAACGTCGCCCGCCGTTCCATCGGCAACCAGATCCTCGTCGACGCCGTCGCCAACTCCATCGATCGCGTCAAGGAAGGCCGCCAACTCGGGCCCAGCCTCGGCGACTGCCGCACCCTCTTCTCCGGAGCCACCCTCGAGATGATCTCCGTCGCCGAGGAAAGCGGTCGTCTCGACCAGGAACTCGTCCGGATCGCCAACGTCACCGAGGGCGATCTCGATCGTCAGCTCCGCACCGCCGTCGCCCTCGCCGAACCCCTCATGCTGTTCCTCATCGCCGGCTTCATCGGCGTGATCTTCATTGGCATGGTCATCCCCATCTTTTCACTCCAGGACCACATCAAGTGATCAAATCGCTCCCCAACTCCTACTGAGAACATGAACACGACGCTTCCACAGGCCTCACGCCGCCGGCACGCCGGCTTCACCCTCATCGAGCTCCTGCTCGTCCTCGTCATCCTCGGCATCCTCGCCGCCATCGTTGTGCCCAAGTTCTCCGGGCGCACCGAACAGGCCCGGATCACCGCCGCCGGATCCCAGATCTCCACCTTCAGCACCGCCCTCGACCTCTTCGAGACCGATGTCGGCTCCTACCCAAAGGGCCGCAGCGGCCTCCAGGACCTCGTCTCGCAACCCCGCGACGCCGTCAACTGGCGCGGTCCCTACCTGAAGAACGAGATCCCCAAGGATCCCTGGCAAAACGAGTACGTCTACGAGTGCCCAGGCAAGAACAACCCGTCCTCCTACGACATCCTGTCCATGGGACCCGATGGCCGCGCCGGCACCGAGGATGACATCACCAACTTCAAGACGACCAAGCGTTAGTTCCTTCCGGCGACCGGCAATCCATGCACCCCGAAACCGCCAGCCCGGTCGCCCCGCCCCGCGCCTTCACCTTGATCGAACTGATCCTGGTGATGGCCCTCCTCACCGTCGTCATGGCCCTCATCTCGCCTTCCCTGGGAGGGTTTCTCCGCGGACGCGGACTCGATTCGGAAGTGCGCCGGTTCATTTCCCTCACCCATTACGCCCAGGCCCGCGCCGTCAGTGAAGGCATCCCCATGCGGCTTTGGATCGATCCGGTCCAACGCCGCTACGGGCTCAGCAACGAGTACAACTTCACCGCCACCGGCATCGACCCGCGCGCCGTCGAATACTCCCTCGGCCCCGACCTCGAAATCGAGGTCGATCCCCGCTCCTGGGCGTCCCTCAACCCGCTCATCCTCGACACCACCGTCCTCCAGAACCGCTGGGCCGGTGGCCAACCCACCGCCGCCGACGGTTCCCGGATCGTGCTCCGGTTCCACCCCGACGGTTCCATCGACGAAACAAGCCCCATCGGCGTCTGGTTGCGTCATCAACCCGCCAACTCCACCTCGTCACGCCGCGGCCGCGTCGATCCCCGTGACGAAGTCCACATCGCCCAGGGTCCGACCCGCCTCCGTTATGAAGTCCACACCAATGCGCCCTTCTCGTCGGGGCGCTAGGTCGGTCGGGGGCTTCACCCTCGCCGAATCCCTCGCCGCCCTCGCCTTCCTCGCCATCGTCATTCCCGTCGCCGTCGAAGGCGTCCGCACCGCCAATGCCGCCGGTCAGGTCGCCGAACGAAAGGTCCTCGCCGCCCGCGTCGCCGATCGCGTCCTCAACGATCTCATCGCCACACGCACCTGGAACAATGCCACCCGCGGCGTCGCCGACGAAGGGCGCTACCAGTTCGAGTGGCGATCCGAAAGCGTCCCCTGGGAACGCTTCACCCTCCGCGAAGTCACCCTCATCGTGACCTATCAGGTTCAGGGCCGGGAATTGTCCACCCGCGTCAGCACCATCCTAGATTCCGCCCTGCCATGAACCCCCGGTGCCGCCCCCTCCCCATCGCCCACGCCCGGTCCCGCGGCTTTACCCTGATCGAACTGCTCCTCGCCATCATCCTCTCCTCCGTCATCCTCGCCGCCGTCAATGCCGTCCTCTTCAGCTCGCTCCGCCTCCGCAACCGCACCGCCCTCCAACTCGACAACGCCAACGCCCGCCAGCAAACCCTGGACATCCTCCGACGCGACCTCGCCGGCATCGTGCTTCCCGGTGGTGAAACCAATCTCGCCGGCCAACTCCTGGCCGGCCCCCTCTCCGGCGTCAATGACCTCGCCGGCACCGGCATGCAGATCTTCACCGCCAACGGCCTTCCCTCCCTCGTCCAGTCCGGCTCCGACATCCTCAAGGTCGGCTACGTCCTCCGCGACCCCACCAACTCCGCCACCGCCGCCGGACGCGACCTCATCCGCGTCGTCACCCGCAACCTCCTCCCCGTCAATGTGGAACTCTTCGAGGAACAGTTCCTCCTGCCGGACGTCGAGTCCCTCGACTTCTTCTTCTTCGACGGGGTCACCTGGCGCCCATCCTGGACCGGTACCAATGAACTCATCCCCCTTCCCCGCGCCATCCGGGTGGAATTGTCCGTGAATGAGGTCGAACCCGACCAACGCGGACGCGGCCCCCTCGCCCGCCGTACCACCCTGCCCTTCCAGATCATCGTCCCCATCGAGGTCAGCCCCGCCACCAATCAGGTCGACTCCACCACCGAATCCGACGGAGCCCAGCCATGAGGATCCCGCCCTCCTCATCCAGGCCAGCCCCAGCCCGCAGCGGATCCACCCTCGTCATCGTCCTCTGGGTGTCGTTCGGGCTCGTCAGCCTGGCCCTCTACTTCGGTCACGCCAATTCCGTCGAACTCCGCGCCGCCGACCAACGCGCCGCCGGCATCGAAGCCTTCCAGGCCATCTCCGGCGCCGCCCGCTATGCCGCCCACGTCGTCACCAACCTCGACACCCCCGGCGTCATCTCCGACCTCTCCGTAGCCCCGACCTACCCCTACCGCGCCGAGGCCGTTCCCATCGGCGAATCCCGGTTCTGGTTCATCGGACGCGACCCCGACCGACTCTCCACCGGGATGGCGTCGCAGGAACTGCCCCGATTCCGCCTCGTCGACGAAGCCTCCCGTCTCAACCTCAATACCGCCACCGCCGAAATGCTCGAGTTGCTCCCCCGCATGACTCCGGCGCTCGCCGCGGCCATCATCGACTGGCGCGATGCCGACTCCGACGTCTCCGAGATGGGTGCCGAAGACGAAACCTATCAGCGGCTCAACCCACCCTACCGCTGCAAGAACGCTCCGTTCGAAACCGTCGATGAACTCCGCCTGGTCGCCGGCATGACCCCGGAAATCCTGTACGGCGAAGACCTCAACCGGAACGGCATCCTCGATCCCAACGAGGACGATCTCGACCTCTCCGAACCGATGGACAACCGCGACGGCCGTCTCGATCCCGGCCTGATCGAGTTCCTCACCGTCCATTCCAGGCAATCCACCCTCCGCTCCGATGGCACCGCCCGCATCTCCATCGGCACCCAGGGTCGACAGGAACTCGCCGCCCTCTTCCAGGAACGGTTCGGCGCCGATCGCAGCAACCAGATCCTCGGCTCCCTCGGCAACCCCAACCAGGCTCCCGCCAGCCTCCTCGAATTCCAGCTCCGCACCGGCATGACCATCGACGAATTCGTCCAGATCGAAGACGACATCATTGCCGGCGATGCCCAACAACCCGCCACCGGTCTGGTCAACGTCAACAGTGCCCCGGAAGCCGTTCTCGCCTGCATTCCCGGCATCGGCCTCGACTTGGCTCCCACCCTCATCGCCTACCGCCAGTCCAACCCGAACCGTCGCGACACCGTCGCCTGGGTCGGTGAGGTCCTGGAAAATGCAGCCGCCATTGAAGCTGGCCGTTACCTGACCGGGCGCTCCACGGTCTACGCCGCTGACGTCGCCGCCGTGGGTCACTTCGGACGGGGTTATCGCCGGGTCCGCTATGTGCTCGATGCTTCAGAGGCCATCCTCCGGATCGTCCAGCGCCAGGACCTGACCCACCTCGGTTGGGCACTCGGCAGGCAGGCACGTCAGGATTTGGAACAACAGCAAGTGATGAGCAGGACTTCCCGATGATGGATCGCCTCCAGAAAGCACGGAAACCCGTTGCCCTCGGCCTCGCACCCGATGGCTCCCGGTGGGAGGTCGTCCATGTACGCCGCACCAATGGCTCCGCCGAAGCCTCCCAACCCGTCACCCTCGACATCGGTGGAGATCTCCTCGCCGACGATGTCCTCGCCCTCGGCAGGAAACTCCGCGAAGCCCTCGACACCGCCGGCATCCGCGAACGTCGCTGCGCCGTCGCCCTTCCCGCAGACTGGATCTTCGCCCTGTCCACACCCCTCCCCGACCTCGCCCCCGAAGACATCGAAGGCTTCCTCGAACTGGAGGTCGAAGGCGGTTTCCCCTACGGCGCCGATCAGCTGATCATTTCCCGGTCCGATTGGACCGCGCCGGACGGTTCCCCCCACGTTTCCCTCGTCGCGGTTCCCCGCGAGAACATCTTCCGCCTCCAGCAACTCCTCAGCGCCGCCCGGCTCCAGCCCGTTTCCTTCGCTCCTGCCCTCTCCGAGCTCCACGATCTCATCGGCGCCTCCCCAGCCCCTCGCGTCGATGTCCTCGCCGCCGCCGGTCACGTCGGGATCCTCGTGGCACAGGGTTCCGGCATGGTCGCCTACCGCGCCCTCATGGAAGCCGTCGAGGCCGATGGCGACCAGTTCCGCCCCGTCCCCGAAGTCCTGTTCCGCGAATTGCGCGTCACCCTCGGTCAACTCCCCCCCAACGTCCGCGCCGAACTCAGGTCCCTGCGCATCCTCGGCTCGGGTCCGCTCGCTGATACCCTCGCGGAAACCCTGACTCCACGCGCTGCCGCCATGGGCCTGGCCGTCGAACGGATCGACCGCATCAGCGCAGATCGTCAACCCAACCCAAAACTGGCCCCGGGCCTCCCCGTCGGCCCCGCCCTCGCCGCCGCCGTCCGGGCCGTCAGCGGACGCACCCCAGCCTTCGAGTTCCTACCCCCACGCGTCTCCGCCTTCCAACAGTTCGCCGCACGTTACTCCTCCACCCGCCTCGTCCATGCAGGCTTCGCCGCCGGCGCCGTCGTCGGCCTGGTCCTCATCGCCTTCCTCGTCCAACAGGTCCGACTCTCCCTCCTCCGCTCCGAATGGAAGGAAATCGCCGCCAAGGTCGCCGAAGTCGAAGATCTCCAGACCCGGGTGAAGAAGTTCCGGCCCTGGTTCGATGACACCCTCCATTCCCTCCTCGTCCTTCGCAGCCTCACCGAGGCCTTCCCCGAGGACGGCGCCGTCACCGCCAAGACCATCGAGATCCTCACCCCGGGCGTCGTGACCTGCTCCGGCACCGCCAAGGACAGCACCGCCCTCCTCCGCACCCTCGACAAACTCCGGGCCACCCCAGAGGTCACCGAGGTCCAGGTCGATCAACTCCGGGGCAAGTCCCCCCTCCAGTTCACCTTCAACTTCCGCTGGGATTCCGCCGGACGCCGCCCATGACCATGGACCCCAACAAACGCCAGCAATTGCTCCTGGTCGTCGCCCTCGTCGGCGTCGCCTTCTTCGCCGGGGACCGCCTCATCATCGGCCCCCTCATCAAGGCCTGGGACGCCCGTTCCAAGGAAATGGTCGATCTCCGCAAACAGATCGCCCAGGGACGTCAACTCCTCGAACGACGCGATACCGTGCTCGACCGCTGGGACCAGATGCGTACCAACGCGCTGCCCGATGTCCTCTCCGCCGCAGAAGGCCGTGTCCTCGACGCCTTCGACCGCTGGGCCCGTTCCACCAGCGTCAACATCACCTCCATCAAACCCCGCTGGCGCCAACTCGACGACGACCACATGACCTTCGAGTGCAATGTCGATGCCACCGGCCCCCTCTCCACCGTCACCCGCTTCCTCTACGAGGTGGAAAAGGACTCCCTGCCCATCCGCGTTGAAGCCGTCGAACTCGCCACCCGCGAGACCGATGCCTCCCTGATCTCCGTGTCCATGCAGGTCAGCGGGCTGTTCCTCAACTCTCCCAAGTCCCGATGAAGCAGTCCGCCCTCCATCCCCTTTCCAACCGGTCCACCGTCCGGTTCCTTGCCGCAGCTCTGCTCGCCTCAAGCCTGGTCCTGCACGCCCAGGATCCTTCC
>CAZDYB010000056.1:0-5123 GCA_964509045.1 uncultured Akkermansia sp. | reverse complement strand
CGGCGCCTCCACCAACGCTCCATCCCGGACGGATTACGCCTACTTCCGAATGGTCAATGACCGCAATATCTTCAACCCGAAGCGCATTCCCAATCGACCCGACACATCAGGCCGGCCCCGTCGCGAAACCCGCCGTGCCCCGAAGATCGATGCCTTCTCCCTCGTAGGCTCCCTCCGCTACGCCAAGGGCGACGTCGCGTTCTTCGACGGCACCAGTTCCTCCTACAAGACCGCCGTTAAACCCGGCGAATCCATCGCCGATCACAAGGTCGTGGCCATCGATTCCGACAAGGTCACCCTCGATTTCGACGGCAGGACCGTGACCCTTCCCATCGGGTCCCAGATCCGACGCGAGGAGGAAGGCGAATGGACCCTGGCCCCGGGCGTGGCATCCGCCACTCCCAGCCGCAGCAGCTCCGGTTCCTCGGGGGCGTCCGGCACACGCTCCTCCACGAACGGCTCCACCTCCGGCGACAGCGACGGAACCACTGCCGCTGCCGACGGCGATGAAGCCGCCGAAGGTGATGCTGCCGAAGCCGGGGACGATTCCCAGGCACCCGATTCTCCCACTGCCGCCACCGGAGGCAGCCCAGCCGATGAAGTGCTGAGACGGCTCTTGCAACGGCGCGAACAGGAACAGAACAAATGAAAACCACCCCATTCCTCAACCTTGTCCTTGGCCTGTCCCTCGCCGCCAGCGTCGGCGCGCGCATCTTCGCCCAGGACAATTCCATCGAGGCCGCCCCCACCACCGCCGCCCCCGCCACACCGGTGCCCAATGGAGAAATGCTCCAACTCAATTTCCGCGGCGCCCCTCTCGAAACCGTCCTCAATTACCTCAGCGAGGCCGCCGGCTACATCATCGTCGCCGAAACCGAGGTCACCGGTAAGATCGACGCCTGGAGCAAACAACCCGTCACCCAGGAGGAAGCCCTCGCCATCCTCGAAAGCGCCCTCAGCCGCAATGGCTACACCGCCATCCGCAACGGACGCACCCTCACCATCGTCAGCAAGGATTCCGCCCGGAAACGCGATATCCCCGTCAAGTCCGGCAACAATCCCGATACCATCCCGCGCGACGAACAGGTGATCACCCAGATCATCCCGGTCCGATTCATCAGTGCCACCCAACTCACCACCGATCTCCAACCCCTCCTCCCCTCCGAGGCCACCATGACCGCCAATGACGCCGGCAATGCCCTCGTCATCACCGATACCCAGGCCTCCATCAAACGCCTCACCGAGATCATCCGCGCCCTCGACACTTCCCTCGCCAGCTCCACTTCCGTCCGCGTCTATCCCCTCCGCTTCGCCGATGCCAAGGAGGTCGCCACCGTGATCAAGGAATTGTTCCCCGCCCAACCCACCGGCAATGCAGGAAACAACCGCGGCGGCGGTGGCGGCGGGTTCCCTGGGTTCGGTGGGTTCGGTGGCAATCGCGGCGGCGGAACCCCCGCCGCCGCCAGTGGCTCCGGCAATCGCGCCGCCGCTTCCCGCGTCGTCGCCGTCGCCGATGAACACAGCAATTCCCTCATCGTGAATGCCCCCGAAGATGCCCTCCCCGGCATCGAGGAACTCGTCCGCTCCATCGACACCAATGTCGTGGATGTTACCGAATTGCGCGTCTTCCGCCTCGAATACGCCGACCCCTCCGAGATGGCCACCGTCCTCTCCGGGCTGTTCCCCGACGAAACCCAGACCAACAACAACAATCAACGCGGCCAGGTCCGCTTCGGCGGATTCGGCGGATTCGGAAGTCGCGGCGGAAACACCGCCAGCACCTCCAGCGAACGCGCCAAGAAAAAGGGTCGCGTCGTCGCCGTCCCCGATGCCCGGACCAGCTCCGTCATCGTCAGCGCCGACCGCGAACTCATGGATCAGATCTCCGCCATGGTGAAACAGCTCGATGCCGATCCCTCCCGCAAACAGAAGGTCTACGTCTACGACCTCGAGAACGCCGATCCCCAGCAGGTCCAGGAAGTCCTCCGCAACCTCTTCGAAAGCCAGGACACCGCCAACCGCTCCACCCAGAACCGCAATCAACAGGGTAGCGCCCTCACCACCCGCTCCGCCCAACAACTCCAGAACCAGAACCAACGCGGCGCCGGCGCCGGCGGCGGATTCGGCGGCGGAGGGGGCGGCGGTGGAATCGGTGGAGGCCGCGGCAACTGATCCCACCCCCCGAAATCCTCCCCTCCCAACCATCCCCTCCCTCTCCCACACTTCCTCATGAAGATCCGCCCCACCCTGCGTCCGCTCGCCTTCGGACTCACCCTCGCCTCCCTCGCCGTCGCCACCCCCACCTTCGCCCAGTTCAATCAGGGCGGCGGTGGTGCCAATCGCGCCGGAGGGGCCAACACCCGCCAGTACCCCAACAACACCCAGGTCGGTGACGCCACCATTTCCTATGATCCCGAAACCCGGAAGATCATCGTCATCACCGACGAGGAAACCAACCTCCAGATCAAGGATGTCGTCGCCAGCCTCGACAGCCCTCGCCCCCAGGTCCTCATCAAGGTCGTCTTCCTCGAAGTCACCCACAACAACAGCTCCGACATCGGCATCGAGGGCGGGTACATCCGCAAACTCGGCAACACCGGCACCGGCTCCATCGCCAATGCCTTCGGCGCCTCCGACATCAGCTCCGGCGCCACCTCCAGCGTCCCCAACATCCTCGGGCAAAACATCCAGAACATGTTGCCCACCCCTCCCGGCGCCGGCGTCTACCAGGTCCTCGGCACCGACTTCCAGGCAACCCTTCGCGCCATCGCTCAGGCCGGCAAGGCCGAGGTCCTCTCCCGCCCGTCCATCCTCGCCCGCAACAACCAGCCCGCCACCATCTCCCTCGGCCAGCAGGTTCCCCTCGTCTCCAATACCCGCTTCGATGCCATCAACGGTCAGATCAACACCGTCACCTACCAGAACGTCGGCATCATCCTCCGCGTCACCCCGTTCATCACCTCCGATGGCATGGTCGAGATGATCGTCTCGCCCGAGACCTCCCAGCTCGCCGACCGCTCCAGCTGGGTGCCGATCTCCCGCGATGCCCTCGCTCCCGTCGTCAATTCCCGCCTCGCCGATACCGTGGTCGTCGTTCCCGATGGCCAGACCGTCGTCATCGGCGGCCTCATGCAGACCCAGGTCACCGAGACCGAAAGCAAGATCCCGCTCCTCGGTGACATCCCCTGGCTCGGCAATGCCTTCAAACGCAAGCAACGCTCCAACAACAAGACGGAGCTCATGATCTTCCTCACCCCCATCGTCATCCCGGCCCCAAGCGCCCTCGCCGCCATGACCGCCGACCAACGCGAACGCGCCATCCTCAAACCCAAGGCCCTCTCACAAAAGGAACTCGACGACCTCGTCGAAGAACTCCCCGTCAAACAGGAGAAACCTGTCGCCCCCCCAGACCTCGCCCCCAAGCCCTCCAAAAAGCGGAAGTAACTCCCCGCTGGGCGACATCCCAGTCGCCTCCCCTCCCCGGCGCCCTCATGCTCCCATCATGTTGCGCGCCGCTTTCCTTGCGTCCTCGCTGTTCTTCCTCGCCCTGGCCTCCAGCGGTTGCGCCACCCGTCCCAACCCCGCCCACGCCGCCCCACCCCAGCCCATCCTCCGGATCCAGGAAAACACCAACGGCGCCGTCGCCCTCCAGGTCGCCGTCCGCGATCTCCTCCCCTCCCGCCGTCATCACCCCGTCATCCGCCTCGTCGGGGTCACTCACCTCGGCTCCGCCGAGTACTATCGCGCCCTCCAGAATCTCCTGGATGCCCAACCCCTGGTTCTCTTCGAAGGCGTCGGCGCCGCTGACAAACAGTTCATCGCCAATCGCAACAACCAGTACGCCCTCCAACCCGCCCTCGCCCGCGCCCTCGGACTCCGATTCCAACTCGACGCCATCAATTATTCCTCCCCCCACTTCATCAACAGCGACCTCTCCGTCGAGGAACTGTCCCGGATCTTCGCCGGATCCGATCCCGCCCCCGCAGACTCCTCCGAATCCGATGCCGACCCCGGCTCCACATCCGATGCCGACGCCCCTCTCGGCGAACTGCTCTCCCTCATGGACGGTTCGTCCTGGACCGGCGTCTTCATGCGGTTCGGCATCGCCTTCATCAGCACCAGTCCCCGCCTCCAGGCCACCGTCCGTCTCGTCCTCGTGGAAACCCTTGGATCCCTCGAAGGCGATCTCGGCGACGCCACCGGCCTTCCTCCGGACCTGAAGCGGCTCATGGAAATCCTCATCCGCGAACGCAACTCAGCCGTCCTCCACGACCTCTCCCAACTCATTGAACGCGGCCGGAAATCGCGCCGCCAAAGATTGCCCTCCGTCGCCGTCTTCTACGGCGCCGGCCATCTCGCCGATCTCGAACGTCGGATCCGCGCCGAACTCGGTTACATCCCAGGCTCCGATGAATGGTTGACCGCCTTTGACGTGAACCCCCGCCAGTCCGGTCTGGGCGACACCGAAGTGGCAGTCGCCCGTCGCATGGTCCGGGATCAACTGCGTTCCCTCGGCATGCGCAAGGAACGGAAATGACACCCGCCTCCGTCAGGGCGTCCTGACCATGCGAACCTCGCCCGTGGCAGGATCGTACCGGAGCACCTGTCCCGGCGGAGGCTGCGGAACCGCCGCCAGGTAACCCGCCTTCACCAGTTCAGACAGGTCCCGCGGTCGCCGATCCTCCGCCGCCTCGAACAACTTCAACGCCTGCTGCACCTGGGCCAGGTCCACCACCTTCTGCGAGGTCCGCTTCGCCTGCCCCTGTGCCGCCAGATAGTCCAATGGCGCCGTCGCTGCCCCCCCTCCACCCGATGCCGGAGCCGGCTTCGATCCGTCACATCCCGACACCAGCCAGATCAATCCAGCCAATCCCACCCCACCCGCCCATTTCCTTTGTCGTTCCATCCTCCTTCCCTACCCCCATCCCGCTTCCCACACCAGATCCGATCCCACACGCAGTCGCGCGAGCCGAGGAAGGGTTCACAACCAAGGGACCAAGGGTGCAAAGGAAGACCTCCGACTTGATCCGCCTTCACCTCCGCCCCTTCGCCCCTTCGTTGTTCATTTCGGCTGGAGGAAGAAGGGTCCACAACAAAGGGACCATGGGTGCAAGGAAGACCAA
>CAZDYB010000055.1:0-13993 GCA_964509045.1 uncultured Akkermansia sp. | reverse complement strand
GATCGGTCGTCCAGATGTGCGAATGCGCACCAATCCACGGCGTCTTGTCGTCTTCAGCTGAGGCGGAGGAGACGAGGTGTCCCAGAGCGACAGCGCTGGCGGATGCAAGCATCGTGCGGCGGGACAGATCAGCTGCTGGGATCATCGTCAGGGCCCCTTCAGGAATTTGTTCTGTGATTCCGGGAACGGCACAGGCAGCCGGTGGCCATTTATTTTGCCTGCACCAGTTTCTTCACAAACGGAGCAATATCCGCGGCGTAGGTGAAGGCTTCTTCCTTTCCCTCCTGCAGCAGACTGTCGTCGAATCGCTTCGCCAGCTGCCCGTCACGGCCATACACGTACACGGCCGGGATTGAGGAGAGTTCGCGAGCGGCGAAGAAGGCATCGGAATCCTGCGTGCTGAGCAGGTTCACAAAGGTTGCCTTCTGTTTTTTCAGGAAGGTCTCAACCCGTGGACGGTAGAAATCAGCCGGTTTGTTTGGGATGCCCGCGTAATCCACATTGAAACTGATACACACGACGTCCCGGCCATGCTCCTGATGCAGCTTCACCAGTCCCGGAAATTCCTCCATGCAGGGGGCACAGGACGTGGACCAGACATCGATCACAACCACCTTTCCCCGGTGCTTAGCCACGAGTTCCTCAGCGTCCTTCCATGTACCGGCAGTGAGTTCCACCGGTGCGGGGGCAACTGCTTCGTCAACCGCGGCGGTCGGCGGCGACGGTGGCGTTGCTGGCGGCGGCGACGTTCCTGATCGTTGCGGTGGCGGCGATGCGCCTGGAGGCGGGCAGGGATGCGACGCGGCGCGGGAGTGGGACGGGTGGATTTGTCTGGTGGGGTGAGATGGCGCTGCCGTTGGTCCATGACCTGAACACCGTGCGTGGGCGGGAGAACATCGGGTTGGGCGAAGCGGAGATGGCGGGTGTGACCGTGATGGGGGTGCGGGTTCGTGCGGGGGACGATGCGAGTTGCCTGAACTTGAACCGGGCGGGGAGTCCGCGGGTGCTGGGGGTGGATCCGGAGGCATTGGCGGCGCGGGGATCGTTCACGTTTTCGTCGGTGATGAAGGGGTTGCCGGTGACGAACGGGTGGCTGGGTCTGAAGGCGACGTTGCCGGAGGGTGAAGTGCCGGTGATCGGGGATGCGGCATCGATCCAGTGGGCGTTGCAGAAGAAGGTGGGGGACACGGTGGAATTGAAGGATGGGATGGGGCGACCGATGACGGGGAGGATTGTCGGGGCGGTGGTGAACAGCGTTTTGCAGGGCAACCTGTTGATCGATGAGAAGGTGTTCAACGAGCTGTATCCGTCCGAGTCCGGGCATCGGATCCTGTGGGTGGACGTGGAGCCGGGGCGTGCGGCGGCGGTGGAGAAGGTGTTGGTGCGTGCGTTGACGGACAACGGGTTGGAGATGACGTCGATGACGCAGCGGTTGGACCAGTTCAATGCGGTGCAGAACACGTATCTGGGGACGTTCCAGGTGCTGGGCGGGCTGGGATTGCTGTTGGGAAGTGCGGGGTTGGGGATCGTGGTGTTGCGCAACGTTTATGAGCGCCGGGGCGAGTTGGCGGTGTTGCGGGCACTGGGTTTTGACCTGGATACCCTGCGTCGGTTGATCCTGGTGGAGCATGCCCTGCTGGTGGTGTTGGGCCTGGGCCTGGGCTGTGCGGCGGCGGGACTGGCGGTGTTGCCGGCCTTGTTGGGGCCGGGTGAAGGCCTGCCCTGGACGTCGCTCATCGCGACGTTGGCGGCGGTGCTGGTGAATGGCCTGGCCTGCGCCTGGTTTGCCACCCGGGTCGCGTGCCGCGGTCCCCTGCTCTCGGCCTTGAGGGGGGAGTGAGGAAGGGCGAAGGGCGAAGGGTGGATCCGGTCATTTCCCGGTGGGTGGTCGGGACAGCCACTCCTCGGTGAAGCTCAGTCGCCGGACCACGGTGCGTTCATCCGAGGTGTAGATGATCTGGATGCGGCCATCACGGGTCTGGAAAGCCGTGGGGTAACCGTAATCGCCGTTGGGATCGGTCAGGAGATCGCGTCGGATGGGGAAGGTCCGGGCACCGTCGGTGGACAGGGCGACGGACAGGGGGGTGCGGTTGGTGAAGCTGTTGTTGTAGACGAGCAGATGATGGCCGTTGGCGAGGCGGAGGAAATCGACGGCGGCGTTGGGGTTTGGAAATTCGGAATCGGTTCCGGGCGACCAGGTGCGACCGCCATCCTGTGATTCGGTGCGGACCATCCAGCCATCGGGTTGTCCCTCGTAATTGCCGCCGCGCCGGCAGAACGCGACGAGGTGTTGATCCTGGATGACGGCCGGGGCGGGTTGGATGTTGCCGAGGCGTGACCGGACGCGATTGCTTTCGGACCAGCGCCGGGTGGCGGGGTCGAATCGGAGGAAGAACGAGGTGTCGTCGGGACTGGTGACCTCGGTGTCGGTGCCTTGTTCGTGATAGACGGGGAGGATCCAGGAACCGTCGTGAAGGACAACGGGCCGGCCGCGGACCATGGTGCCGGCCTCGAAGGTGATCTGGAAGGGTTCGGACCAGGTGCGTGCGTTGTCGCGGGAGATCTTGGCGGTGATGCGGGAATCGCTCCAGAGCTCGCCGTAGCGGGCGACATAGAAGAGCCAGACGACCTGGTCGGGAGCCTGCCAGACGACGGCGTTGCCGAGGGAATGGAAGGGGTTGGAGGCGATCCGTTCGGGTTTGGACCAGCGTCTGGAGCCGGCCTTGAGCCGGGATCCGTAGACGGCGGCGGAGTCGTCGCGGTATTCGCCGCGTCCGCTGAAGAAGACGACGTAGAGATCGCCATTATGGAGTTCGGTGCCGTTGGCGGGATGCTTGTATTCGCCGGTGGAGATCTCCGGGCCGAACAGGCGTTCGTGGACCGGTTCGGTGGCGCCCAAGGTCCTGTGGAAGGCGAGGGCGAGGCAGAACAGCAGGGCGAAGGTCCGCATGGTGGGGATGGGATACCTGAGGGGGATGGGGTTCGGCGAGTGGCACTCATCGATCCATGGGAATTCGAACCACGAAACATACGAAAGGACATGAAATCGGGCTTCGGGGGGTGGCATTGAGGTGCGGAATGAATTCCGCGCTCCTGAGGGGGAACCCTCTGTGGTGGGGATCAGGGGAGGAGACGGAGACGGAACAGGCGTGGGAAGATGCCGGGTTCGATGGGGATGCGGGCCATGCCTTGAGTGGTGGACGGGATGACATCGGGTTCGAGCGGAATCCAGCTTTGGGAATCCGGCGTCTGGCTTTCCTCGACCCGATAGGTTCGACCGGGGAAGGCGATCCATTGGAGATCGAGGAAGGCGCGGTCGGGATCGGATTGGGTGGTGAGGATCAATTGGAGGGTGCCGGGCGCGGGTTCGGAGTTGGCAAAGCCGGGCGAGGGTTGGGCGAGGGCGAAGAAGGGAGGATTCGATCCATCGCCCCAACGCCCTTCCGCGACGTTGGGCTGTTGGACACCGAACCGGACGGCATCGATCCGACGACCGATGGGATCGAAGAGGGCGAGATCGGATCCATTGCGGCTGAGTCGGAAGGCGGTGTGGAGGTGGGTGCCGGCCTGGGTCTGTTCGGGTTGCCCGTCGGCCCAGACGAGGAGATGACCGCGGGGCGGCAGGATGAAACCGGCGGGGATGACCTGACGGGTGGGGCGGGTGAGATCATCGGTGAGGGAATGGCCGGCGAGATCGACGGGGAGATCGCCGGCGTTGAAGAGTTCGAACCAGTCGTCGAACTGGCCATCGGCGGGATCGGCGAGAATGCCGGTGTTGGAGGCCATCCATTCGTTGATGAAGACGGGTGGGGTGGGAGGGGGTTCGCCGGTGGAGGTGACCTGGATCCGGTCGAGGGCGTTGGGGACGGGTTGGCCGAGGCGGTCGAAGCCGGCGATCTCGATGGGGTTGATGCCGGGCCGGAGAGGGAGTTGGAGGGACCAGTTGGTGATGCTGGTCCAGGTGACGGGCCAATCGACGCCATTGAATCGGAGGGAAGCGACGCGGAGTGGAGCGGAGCCGGTGAGTCGGAGGATGGGTTGGTTGGTGGAGAAATCGTTGCCGTTGTTGGAACGGATGGCGAAGACGCTGCGATGCCGGGTGAGTTGGCCGAGGAGGAAGGAACGGCGTTGCTGGATCCAGTCCTTGATGGGTTGGGGCGAGCTGACGCCGGTCCTGGCGGCGACGAGTGCGGTGTGGCGGGAATCGAGGAAGGCATCGATGCCGGTGCCGGCGCCGGTGTTGAAGAAGCCGTCGAGGGCTTCATCCAGGGCGGCCCAGTAATGACGGACGAGCGGGGCTGACTGGTAGAGTCGGCCGACGATGGGATCGTTGACCTCGAAGAGCGGGGCATTGGGCGGGTCATTGAAGACGCCGAGCCCGACATCGAAGTCCCAGCTCATGAGTTGCCATCGGCCCTGGCGCGGTTTGTAGAGGAAGGTGTTTTTCCCGTTGGGATTGCCGAAGGCATCCCAGAAGGAAGCGAGATCGTTCATGGCGAACGTGCGCATCCAGTTGCTGACATCGACGAGGGTGGGGACGGCGACGGGAAGTTGGGAGGTGGGGACATTGACGACGTCGATGAGGTTGAAGAGGTCGGAGAAGTCGTTGGCGGAACCGCGGACGGCGCGTGGGCGCCAGTTCCAGCGATAGCGGGCGACCTTGCGGACGCCTTCGCTGTTGAAGATTTCGAGGGTGTTGAGGAGGCAGGGATCGAGCCGGCTGCCGTTGTCGGAGAATTCGTTCCAGCAATCGGTCTTCCAGAGGGAACCTTCGGAGTCCCTGGGAAACCATTGTTCGATGGTGTCGGAGCCGGGTTGCTGGACGTCCTCGTAGACCGCGCCGCGGCGTTGGCCATTGACGAAGAGGTGGACGTGGCGGCGATGCATGTTGGGCAGGCCGAGTTGATCGAGGAACCAGTACATCAGCGGTTCGCGCAGGGCGGTGGAGTCGCGGATGGGCCAGTCGAGCAGGACGCGGTTGTCGCCGAGGAACGGCTCGTCCCTGGGAATGGTGATGTCGTAGCCGCACAGGTTGCCGACGGGGGAATTGTAGATGCCGGCGGTATAGGAACTGCCGGAGTAACGGGCGCCGACGTTGTGGATCACCCGGTGACCGCCGAAGACGAAGGTCGCGTCGATGTCCTCGTTGCTCATGATCTCGCGATTGGCCCAGCGCTGGATGTTGGCGGCGGTGAGCCAGACGCGGTAGTCGGGCAGGAGACCGGGTGAGGCGGGTTCACCGACGCGCACCAGGCATTCACGCGCCGGAGCATCCGACGGATGACGTCGGGTCAGGGATGGGGTGGCGGCATCGGTGATGACGAGATGAAAGGCGACGAGTGTGCCGGCGGGTTGACCGGGGATGAGCGCGGTGAAGGTGCCGTCGTTGGCGCGTTCGTCGCCGGCGAGTCCGTCATCGCGCAGGGCAACGGCGGCGAGGGAAGACTGCGGATCCAGGCGGTACCGGACTTCGGCGGACTGGAGGCCGTCGGGATCGGAGAGGCGTGCGAGGATCCGGATGGGTTGCTGGGCGGCGGGAAGGACGGGGAGATGACGGACGTCGTCGATGTGGGGAGCGGCATTGGCGAGGGCGGTTGAATTGGGTTGGCCGGGGGTGCCGGAGCCGGGCGGGAGATCGAGACGGGCGACGGCTTCGAGACCGCCGTTGCGGAGGCGGAGGAGTATTTCGGGATGTCCGGAGATCCAACGGGCCCAGGCGCGGAGGGTGACGCGGGAGCCTGGAGGAATGGATTGGGTGAGCGGGGTGCGGATGCGGTTGGCGACGTGATCGCCGCGGGCACTGGCGCGGAGATGAAGGGCGGCTGAACCATTGCGCCCGGTGTTGGGAGAACGGGCGCTGAGTCGGTGCGTTCCCTGGGGAGTCCAGCCGGAGAGGGAGGAGTTGAAGCTGGGATTCGCGATGAGGTTCCGGTCATTGAGCAGGACTTCGACGTCGTCGAGGAGGACCTCGCCTTCGCCGAGCAGGATCACCTGGAGTTGATCGGCGTTGGGAACGGAGGGGTGGGTGAGGTCGACGGGGCCGGTGATCTCGATGCGGGTCCAGGGGGCGCGACGGGATTCGTCGCTGGCGGCCCAGGCATCGGGAGAGTGGGGTGTGGCGCGGGCGTCGATGAGTTCGAGGCTGCTGCCGCCGCCATCGGCTGCGGCGGGCCAACGACCGCCGTCGTGGTAGGCGAGGGATTCGACGGGCACGAGGAATTCCTGGGTGACCACCAGGCCGGTGGAAGAGTTGGTGAAGATCCGGGTGGCGGGTCGGGAGAGTTCGAGGAGTTCACCGCTGTTGGCGAGGGCGCCGGAGAAGTCGCCGACCAGCTGGTCGACGGGGGTGTCGGGATGCAGGGCGCGGAGGGTGGCGAGGTTTCGGGCGATGGCGAGGTGGGCACCGGGCGCGAGGGAGGATCGGGGTGGGAACGTGAAGCGGATGCCGCGGGTGAATTCCCAGTGGGAAAGGTCGACGGACTGGGAACCGGGATTGTGGAGTTCGATGAACTCTTCGTCGTCGCGACCGCTGAGCGGGTTGAAATGGATTTCGGAGATGCGGACCGGGGAAGGCAGGGGGGAGGCGTTGCGGTTGCCGGGTGTGGGTTGGAGGAGGGAAGACCAGGTCGGGGCACCGTCGGGGAAACGTCCGGCAGGGATTCCGGGAAGCTGTCCGGGACAGGCGAGGGCATCGATGACCTGGGCGGAATCGGGGGACAGGAGGGCGACGACCTGACCTGAGGCGGAGAGGAAGTCGGTGGGGATGATCAGATGGAGGTGACCGTTGGCGGGAAGGGTGAGGGAAGGGGCGAGGGTGATGGGGGGATTGGTACCGGAACGCAGGGAGAAACCGCCGACCGGGCGTTCAAAGGGAGCGGGATTGAAGAGTTCGATGAAGGGTGTCTGGCCTGGCTGGGGATGGGCGAGGATCTCGTTGATCACGATGCCATCGAAGGCGGGATCGGGATCGGGTTCGGGCAATCCGGGGGAACCGCCGGCGCGTGAACTGAAGGACCAGGCGCTGGGATTGGCTTCGCCGAGGCTGGGACGGACGAGGACGAGGGAAGGGCCGAGGCCATCGGCGGCGACGGGCCAGGGATGGGAGTCGGAGTATTCGAGATCGAGGAGGACGGCATTGGCGGCGGAGCGGAGTTGGATCTGGCCACCGGCGTTGTTGAGGCGTTGGGAGAAGCCGCCGACGACCTGGGTCACGCCGGGGGATTCGCGGAGGAGATCAGGATCGGCGGCGACGACGAGACGGGCCTGGGAGGCGAGGGTGGTGTTGGGAGGGAAGGTGAACTCCCACTCGCCTGACAGGCGCCAGCCGGAGAGGTCCTGGGGGAAGGGACTGGAATTGTAGAGTTCGATGAACTCGGGATTGCGGCCATCGGGTCGGGCGATGGGATGATGATGGATTTCGGAGAGGACGATCCCGGTACGGCGGCTGGAGGGGCCGGGAGGTTCGATCTGGCGAGTGCGGTCGGATTGGTAGCCGAGGGAGAGACGGGCGACGTGACTGGTTACGGAGCCCCAGGGATTGCGGGCGATGACGGAGTAGTTGCCGACCCAGTCCTGGGAGACGACGGGGATGATGAAGGAGGCGTTGGTGGCGCGGGCGAGGGATTGGTTGTTGAAGAGCCACTGGAACTGGAGTGGTCGAGCGCCGCGCGCGACGACGGAGAAGCTGGCGGGGTCACCGGGGCTGATGGAGAGGGGGAGGGGATGGGTGACGATGGAAGGTGGAGTGCCGGGGGGGGCGACGGGATCGCCGGAGGCCTGGAGTTCGGCGCGGAACCCGGTGGGATTGGGGGAATCGCCGGCGTTGTTGACGACGAACTCGAGGGTGTTGAGGCCATCGATGAATCCCTGGTCGAGGGTGAAGGAGGGGGAGAACCGGGAGAAGTCGCCGTCATTGACCAGGCCGGTGGAGTGGCCATTGAGGCGGATGTCGACCCCGGCGTTGTCGGAACTCCATTGGCCGGTGAGGACAACCGATGCGGGTTCGAAATCGTGGAGGGAAAAGCGGAATCGATAGGTGTAATTGCCGGGATTGGCGCCGTCGCCTGCGTCGGGGCGCGGACCGATCCAGCGTGAGGAACCGGATTGGGGGAACCAGGGAGGGATGGGGAACCCGTCCTGGACAACCCAGGCTTCGGGACCGGGGAAGGTTGGGTCGGGGGATTCCACCAGTTCCCAATGGGGATCCCGGGCGCCAGCGGCGAGTGGCGTGCCGGTGGGGTCGACCCCGGTGGGAAAGAGTCCCGGGATGGAATCGGCGCGTGCGGCAAGAAGGCTTGCCAGGACGAGCAGACGGATGTGGTGACGGAACATGGTGGACGTGGCGGATCCTGGGTGAACGGAGGCTTGGGCTGAAGCCTGGGATTGGCCTGGGGCCGGGATGGAAATGAAAATGGGGTGCGACGGCTGGTGAGCCATCGCACCCCTTGTGGATCGTGGCGGTTCAGCGGGTCAACCGATAGAACCGGGCATCGGCGGAGGCGGCGACGCTGACGGTATTCCAGTCACCGTCTTCGACGATGGGAGCATTGACGTCGGAGTACATGCCATTGAGGGAGTCGGCACTGGTGAGGCGGTATCCGGTGGCGGATTTCGGCCAGGCGATGCGCACGCCGTTGGGGGTGGGGCTGATCTGGAGCGACGGGGAGTCGGACGTGCGCCGGGCCCCGACGCGGAGGTTGTCGACGCGGAGGGCGGTGTAGCCGGCGGCGGAGTTGTTGACGCGGAACTCGATGGTGTTGAGTCCGGGGACGAATCCCGAGGTGATGGTGAACGGGGTGAGGGCAGCGAACTGGACGGTATTGACGACCCCGGCGGATTGGCCGTTGAGGAAGATGCCCGTGCCTTCGTTGTCGGTGGCCCAGGCGCCGAGGATGACGGCCGACGCGGGATCGAAGCCGGAGAGATCGAAGGTGGTGGTGTAGGCGTAATCACCGGCGAGGGCGGCGACGCTGTCCAGGAGCGGGCTGATCCACTTCGAGGTGTCTGAATTGGCCACCCAGGGACCGGTGACGATGGGGAAGATCAACGAATCGTGGGCCACCGGGACGGTGACGGCGGGATCGTTGGGATTGACGGAGAAGCGGTAGTGCGGGTCTTCGGCGCCGTCATCGATGACACTTCCGGAGGTGCCGACACCGGTGCTGAAGACGTTGGGAACGCGTTCAAGGACGGCGACGGTGACCGGGGTGGAGTTGGTGTTGCCGGCGTTGTTCCGGACATTGACGACGTAGGTGCCGGCGTCTGCGGCGGTGAGCGGGCCAAGCGTCAGGCTGGACTCGGTCTTGCCGGTGAGTTCCTCGCCATTGCGGGTCCATCGATAGGCCAGCGGCGCGGTGCCATCGGCGAGGACGCTGAGGGTGAGGGTTTCGCCGACCAACCGGATGCCGCCGACGGGTTCGGTGACGAAGCGGGGGGGGATGTCCCCGGACACGGTCTGGGGCCGTGCACCGCCGCGGAGGGAATCGACGCGGAGCCCGGTATAGCCGGCGCCGGCGTTGTTGATCTCGAAGTCGATGGTGTTGGTGCCGGAGATGAATCCGGAGCTGATCCGGAACCCGGTGAAGGTACCGAAACCGGAGGTGTTGCGGATGCCGGTGGCGGCTCCATTGAGATACAGGGTGCCCTCGTTGTCCGAAGCCCAGCGGCCGGCGATGAAGGCGGTGGTGGGATCGAGTCCGGTCAGGTCGACTTCGATGCGGTATCTGTAGTTGCCGGATGCAGCGCCTGCGGTGTCGAACAGGGGCGAGATCCATTTCGAGGTTTCATCCACCAGCAGCCAGGGGCCACCGACGATGGGGAAGACGAGCGTGTCATGGATGATGGCATCGGAAGATCCCGAGTCGGGATTGTTGACGAGGACGTAGTGGGGATCGATCCCGCCGTCGTCGACCAGGAGGCCGGAGGCATCGATGCCGGTGTTGAAGAGTCCAGGGATGGGATTGAGCACATTGACGGCAACGGGAGCGTTGGTGACGGAGCCGACACCATTGCTGACGATGACGGTATAGGCGCCGTCATCGAGGGTGGTGGCGGCGGGGATGTTGAGGGTCGCCTCCGTGCCGCCGTCCACATCAGCACCATTGCGCTGCCAACGGTAGGAGAGCGGTGGGGTGCCATCGGCGGTGATGGCCAGGGTGATGGCCTCCCCGACGATCACGGTCAGGGGATCGGGTCCATCGATGACGTACGGGATTTCGTCGGCGACTTCCACGGTGCCGGTGAGTTCAACGCGGATTCCGGTGGGATTCACGCCGGCCGGGGCGTTGTTCATCTGGAAATCGAGGGTGTTGACGCCCTCGATGAAGCCGGACTCGATGGTGAAGTCGGAGAAGCCGCCGAACCCGGTGGTATTGAAGATGCCGAGGCTGACTCCGTTGAGGAGGATGTCGACGCCGCTATTGTCGACGGCCCATTTGCCGGAGATGCGGGCCTTGGCGGGATCGAATCCGGTGAGATCGAAGGTGGTGCGGTAGGTGTAATCGCCTTCGTTGTTGCCGGTGCCCTGTTGGGGACGGGGTGCGATCCAGCGGGACACAGGGCCTTCGGCGAGCCATGGGCCAACCGGAAATCCGGGGGTCAGGGTGAAGACGTCGGGGCCCTGGAACGTTTCGTCGGAGCTGAAGATCAGCGTGTAGTGCGGATCCTTCGCTTCGTTGCCCAGCAGGTTGCCGGCGTCATCCACGCCGGTGCTGTAGAGCTTGGGGATGGGAGCGCCGAAGACCTGGGAGCACATCAGGGCCGCAGCGGACACCGCGGCCAGCGGCATCAGGAATCGGGATGGACGATCGAGGTTCATGTCGGATCGGTTCTGGAGTGGTTGCCTTCCGTCGACGATGCAGGGACGCGACGACACGGCATCGTCGGACCGGAGAAGCATCAGCGGGAATTGGAACTGATCGTACGGGTTGAACGGGGCCTGTCGATGTTGGTTTCGGGGTGGTGAAGGGTCGCGGTGGTTCGGCAACAAGGGGTTGGCTGCCATCCTTGTCCGCAGGTGTCTCGCAGGCCGGTGGAGCGGCGAGTTGTGCTCGCCGTCGGAGTTCCTCCATTGCCGCGGCCACGCGGCGGCACCGTCAACGGGTCGCAGATCAAAGTCCGGCCATCATCCGTCGGATGAGATCCTCGAAGTAGTCCGGCAGGGACGGTCCGAAGAAGGACATCGTCTGGGGTTCGTATCCGCCGAGGTGATAATACCTGGAGGGGATGACGTACCCGATGTAGTCGCCGTTGAAGCTGGTGACGGTGAGGTTTCGGCCGAGGGTGCAGGCATGTTCCTTGAGGGTCAGGGCAAGTTCCCCGCTGAAGTCGCAGGGGGTGGAGACCCAGATCGAGTCGTTGATCCGGACAGCCTGGAGGAAGGTGGTGGGTCCTGCCGGGACGAGTTGGCGTGCCAGCCAGGGGCGGAGACGGAAGTCATCGGCGAGGCGGATGTTGGGCTCGGGCAGGTCAACGGGGAGGCCGATGGTGGAGAGGTGGACTTCGGGGGAGGTCTGGATCCGGGCCAGGGCCTGGACGGTATCGAGGGCGAGTTGGCGTCCGAGGCGTTCGACCTTTTCCGTGGGAGAGCCGGGGTCTGTGCGTGCGGAGTGGCTGCCGACGCCTCCGGCGATGAAGAGGGCGGTGGCGCCGGTGAGTTGTTCGACCTGGCGTGCCCAGGCGCCGGGGTAATCGCCGCTGAAAAGCAGGTTGTCGGAACCGAGAACGGTGGCATGGGCACCGAAGGCTCCGATGATGGCGGAGGAACCGTCGACGCGTTCGAACTTCAGGAGGCTGAATTCGGAATCGGTGCGGCCGGCTTCGTGAACGAGGCGGTTGCGGATCTGGCCGGGGGCCTGGAACGAGCCGGACCCGACCTGTACCGGGGCGAGATTGGCCAGGGCCTGACGGGTGGCGGCGACGATGCAGGAAGCCATCCATTCGCGGACGCCCTGGGTGAAGGGGCCGGCGAAGGCTTCCGCGACGATGCCCTCGCCCCAACCGCCGAGGCTGCCGTGGGTGTGGGTGGAGCCGAGGTAGAGTTCTTCGCGGGACAGGCCGGGATCGCGGGCGAGCTCTGTGACGGCGATATCGGTGACTTCCCGGGGGATGATGAGGGTGTCGATGCCGATCCAGACGATGCGGTGTTCGCGGGTTTCGAGGGCGACGGCCTTGACCCAGAGCGGGTCGAGGGATCCGGTGGCGGGTTTGCCGGAACGGGCGCCATAACCGGCGAGTGGGATGGATGCGAAGTGGCCGGTGGCGGGGTTGGGATTGGAGGAGACGAGTTGCGGGGTGAGTTCGACCCGGGCGAAACCGGCCCGGGCTGGCCCTGGAACGGCCGACGGCCAGGCGGTGCGGGTGTCGAGACGGTTGAGGGTGGACTGGTGATAGGGCTGACCCAGGAAGGGGCGGTCGTCGATGGGCGAGACGGATCCGACGATGCCGACGACCAGGACGAGGCCCAGGGTCAGGCCGATGCGCCGGGTCCAGGTCTTGAAGCGCCTCATGGGAGGAACTTGGCCCGTTGGAAGGAGAGGGGGAAGCGCGATGTGCCGGGTAGGGACGGGGTTTTCGGAGAGGGTTGTGCCCCTGGGACACGACCTGTCACAGGGTCGGTAAGCGTCTCGTCTTGATCTGCCTGAAAACAGGAGGTTTTGCGGATCCGGACCAGGAAGCAAACCGGTGGCATCCGAATGGCTGGAAGGGTTTCAACACGACGCGTGGGCGTCGGTGGAACAACAAGATCAACAAAACGAAAGGTTCAATCATGAAGCTGGTACGTCAGTATGCCCCGGTCTCTGTCTTCAGCCCCTTTGCTGAAATCGAGCGGGAACTGGAGCGGGTTTGGGGTCGGGGAACGAGTGGTGCAGGCACGGAGGCGGCTGAGACATTGCCGCCGACGGATGTGAAGGAAGATGCGCGGCAGTGGACGGTGACGCTGGATCTGCCGGGGGTGCGACGGGAGGACGTCCAGGTGTCATTGGAAGACGGGGTGCTCTCGATCACCGGTGAGCGGCGTCAGGAAACGGAGACGGTGGAAGGGCAGTATCATCGGCGTGAACGTCTGGTGGGACGGTTCGTCCGGCGGTTCACGGTGGGACCGGCGCTGCCGGCGGAGGGGGTGAAGGCAACGTTCAAGGATGGGGTGTTGACGGTGGTGTTGCCGAAGCCGGCGGCGGTGCAGCCTCGGACAATCCAGATCGCGGCCGAGTAAGGGAGGCCGGGATTGGCAGTGGGTAAATGAAAAGGCCCGCGGGAATGAACCCGCGGGCCTGTTGTCTTGATGAGGCGCAATGGGAGGCGCCGAGCGGATCAGGGCAGATCGCGCCAGTTCACGTACCGGTACTTGGTCCAGACCCAACGGAAGTCGGGGTTGGTGCGGCCGCCGCCGGGCCAGTTGAAGCTGGAGATGCCGACGGCGGACTTGCGGGCGGCATCAATGACGCGGGCTTCGGTCCATTTCTTTCCTTCGTAGTGACCGTCGAGGAAGGAGAAGGTGCTGAAGTTGCCGTGGAAGATGGCGAAGGGGTCGATCCAGCCCGGGCTGGCCACACTGAGGACCCAGGTGCCGAGGTTGGAATTGCGGGGGTCGGACTCCTCGATGAAGACGAAGGATTCCGACGGGTTGTTGGCGTCACCGCTCTTGGTGAATGGGACCTGGGCGGCTTCCCATCCGCGCAGGCCGTTCATGCCATTGGCCTTGGAGTAGCTGTCCCAGGCCCAGCCCTGGCCGGGCTTGCGCTTGGCGCGGAGGTCGCCGGGGCAATGGTAGGCGCCCATGGCGGAGATGTAGGGCCAGAGGGGGGCGTTGGTCATGCCGCGTTGGACCCGGTTCATGGCTTCCTGGAGGGTGATGCCATTGGCGATGTCGGGGGTGGGGCCGGCCCAGTAACCTCCACCGGTGAGGGGAACCACTTGGCCGGCCTTGTTCCGCCAGTTGTCAGTGGGCGCCATGGTGTCGTTGAAGTCATTGGCATACATGATCCAGGCGAGG
>CAZDYB010000054.1:0-14006 GCA_964509045.1 uncultured Akkermansia sp. | reverse complement strand
GCTCCCCTGCCTGCGCCAGCACCTCCTGCCTTCGTTGCCAGGCACGGCGTCCCAGGTAGTTCCGGGGTAGCAAACGCTCCGGCAGAAGGGGGTCCAACTGCACCGCCGCCAACCATGCCGCCCGCTCTTCTGCCGCCCATTCCCGCATCGCCTTGGCTTCATCGGCCTTCAGGATCTTTCCCGAAGGACACCGTTCCAACACCTCCATCAACTGGGTGTAACGGCGGTGGATCTCATCAAAGCGCCAGGCCCCCGCCACGATCTCGTCGTCGCTTTCGCCCGCCGCCGGGCGGGCTTCCAGCAACAACAGGGATCCCACATCCACCTGGCCGCCAGCGAGAATCTCGCGCTCACTGCCCAATGGATCGGGCGTGATCCACACGCTGCCCTGCAGGCAGCCAAAACCCCTCGCCCGCAAATACCGCCTCAACCGCTCGCGATGCGCGTTTCGTTCCATCGGGATGTCGAACAACACCATCCGCCATTGACCGTCCCATTCCCGCGCCCACTGGCTTTGGGGGTCGCGTCCGCCGAGGGCAGACAAGCGCCCCTGCTCGGTAAGCCGGTAGACCCGATCTCCGCGACTCCGCCGTTCGCGCTCGATCAACCCGCCCTTCTCAAGCCTTCCGAGTTGAAGCAAGAGCCGGTTGCGATAAGCCCAGCTTTCGTAGGAGTCGGTGAGGTTGCGAAACGTCGGCCGCATCAATCGCTGTGCCGACCACAGCAGGAAATGGAGCAGTTCCTGGGTCTTGGGCTGCATGGCGTCAGACTGGCTGACGCGACGGCCCGGGCAATGGTCAGATGATGGTGACCTGCACGCTGCTCTCGATGATCCCCGCGCTGATCGCATATCGCGTCAATCCCGCCGTGTCGTGGATATCCAGTTTCTCCATCAGGTGTTCCCGATGCTTCTCAACGGTCTTCATCCCGATGCCCAGCACCGCCGCGGTCTGCTTGTTCGCCTTGCCCTCCGCGATCAACTGCAGCACTTCCATCTCGCGCGATGTCAGCGTCGCAGCCTTCCCTGCCACCCGACCACCCCTTCCGCCCGGGGTTGGTCGCAACCGCTCCTGTCGGACGGCAACAGCCGCGGTGAAAAACTTCTTTCCCTGGACCACTTCCCGGATCGCGCGACACACCTCGTGGCTGGACGATTGCTTCAGCAGGAATCCTGAGACCCCGGCTTCGATGGCATTCTTGACATAGGCATCGTCCTTGTAGGCTGAAAGGATGATCACCTTGGCGGCCGGATCGGCCTTGATGACCTGTCGGGTGGCTTCCAACCCGTTGAGCAAGGGCATGGCCACGTCCATCAGCACCACATTGGGTTTGAGCTTTGCGATCATGGCAACCGCCTGCCGGCCGTCCGGAGCCTCGCCCAGGACTTCCATGTCCTGCTCCAACTCCAGCAGTTTGCGGAAGCCTTCCCGGACAATGGTGTGATCGTCCGCCAACACTACGGTGATGCGTTTCATGATTCCTTTGGTTTGACGGGCTCGGTTGTCTTCAGGGGGTTTGTCCGTGCCAGTTTTCCGAACGGCACCTGCGCAATGACGGTCGTGCCGACACCTGGCGCGGACTCCACGGTGAACCTTCCCCCGACCATCTCGAGGCGCTCGCGCATCCCCAGCAATCCCAGCCGCTTGTTGCCCTTCGAGTTCAACACCTGTCCCACCTGGAAGGATCTGCCGTCATCCCGGACCTCCATGCGGATGCCGTCGGGAACCTGCTCCAGGTTGACCAACACCCGCTTGGCCTTCGCGTGTTGGGCGACATTGCTCAATGCGGCCTGCGCGACGCGGTACAGCACGGTGCGCTTGGAACTGTCCAACTGTTCCACCCCCGCAAAGGCCTTCAATTCCGTGTGGACCCCGGACTGGATGGTGAAATGCTGGAGATACGAAAGCAGGGCGGGAATCAGTCCCAGATCGTCCAGCACCGCCGGCCGCAACTCGCGGGCAAACCGATGCACCACATCCACCGATCGCTCCACCAGGCGTTGGGTGAGCGCGAGATTGCGTTCGAAACTTCGGGGGTCTATCCCGACCTCCTTCTTCAAGCCGTCCAACCGCACATTGATGCCGGTGAGGGTTTGCGCGATGACATCGTGCAACTCGCGACTGATGCGTTTCCGTTCCTCTTCCTGTGCCCGCAACACCTGCCGTGACAACGATCGCAACTCCTCGTGCATCACCTTCGACTGGGCCAGGAGCTGCTGTTGATCCTTCCGGCTCTGCTTCAGCGTCACCTCCACCGCCCGACGCCGCGCAACCTCCTCCGTCAGCTTCTCATTCGACGCCGTCAGGATCGTCAACCGTTTCTGCGTCGCTTCCGCCTGGCGCCGGTCGGTGATGTCCATCACCACCACCCGGCATTCACTGCGGTCCAACGACCGCTGGGCTTCCAGGCTCACCGCCCGGGGCGGCTGTCCCCTGCGCACCAGGTCAAACTCCGCAGACCGTACCGAGACGCCGTCGAAGATCCGCTTGAGGAAGATCAGGAAGGATGCCCGCATGGGCGCAGGCAACAGTTGGGTGAAGGACCTGCCCGTCAACCGGGATCGTTCGATCCCGATGAGGCTCGCCCCGGTGAGGTTCACCTGCTGGATGATGCCCGTTGCGGCGAGGGTGAAATAGCCGACCGGCGCAAAGTCATAGAGGTCGGTATAACTCTCCAACAACGTCTCCATCCGGTTGCGGGCTTCCATCAACTCCACATTCTGCATCTGCAATTCAACCTGATGAACCTGCAACTCATGCAGGATCCGCCCGGGACCCGCCTCGGCGGAGGTTGGCTGGACCGAAGCCGGCTCAAGCATCGCCTGCCGTCGCAACCGCGACTCCGCCCGATCCTGCAAACGGCTCATGGAAGGAACCGACGACGGGGCGTCCGTCTTCCCAACCGGTGCGCTGACCGCACCTCGCCTTTGGCGTTTGACCGGCATTTTCATGTTTTTTTGGGCTTCCGTTCCGAGGCAGCCTTTCGGGGTTTGCTGGCTGAAGACTCAACCCCCGACCCGAATCCCCCCCCAGTGACCCGCTTCGCACCCCGCACCACCGTCGCCACCTTCCCTGTTCCAGACCGGCCCCGCAGTTTCGCCTCCAGCATCTTGGCCGCGGTGATGTCCGCAAAGGTGATCACCACCCCGTCTATCCGGTCATCCACCGTGCGGTAGGGCATGATGCGCACCATGAACCATCTTCCGTCGCTCGCGCTGACCGACTTCTCCATCACCACCGACTTCCTGAGCACCTCATGCGCATCGGTCGCCAACTCCGGATAATTCAATGCCGTCGTCAGATCCGTCACCGGCCGACCCGCATCCGCAGGGATCAGCCGGATGATGTTGGTCGCCTGGGCGGTGAACCGGCGCACCTTCAGGTTCCTGTCCAGGAACAGCGTCGCAATGTCCGTGCTGTCCAGCAGGTTCTTCATGTCGTCACTCGCACGCGACAATTCCTCAACCTTCGCCTGCAATTCCGCATTCACCGTCTGCAATTCCTCGTTGAGCGACTGCATCTCCTCCTTCGACGTGGTCAGTTCCTCATTGGTCGATTGCAGCTCTTCATTGGTCGATTGCAGTTCCTCATTCGCAGACCGGAATTCCTCCCGCGAGGTCTGCATCTCCTCCTGGTTGGTGCGGGTCACCGAACGAACCTGCTGCAGTTCCAACTCCAGTTCAGCCAGACGCCTCTCCCGGGGCTGGGATCTGGACGACCCACCCGACTTCGGCAACACCTCCGGCGCCGGCACATCCGTGAAGACGATCATCACCAACCCCTGCAACGGCCCGGACTCCTCCAGTCGCTGCACCGTCACATCCAGGTATTGGATCCCCACCTCGGTCCCGATCCGCAGACCGCGCAACACCACGGCATCCCTCTGGCTCAGTGCCGCATGGAATGCGGGCGCCAGTTCCAGGCGAAGACTCTCCCGGACCATGGCAAACAGGTTCCAGTTCGCCTTGCCCGCCGCCGGTTCCAGATACTTCCCCGTCCGACCACTGATGTAGAGGATGTCACCCCGGTCACTCACCAGCACCGCCGGAGGAGCATACCGGCTCAGGATCATCCGGTCCGCCAGGGTCTGGAGACTCGCCGGCACTTGCGGTTCGGGTTTCGCCTCCGCCGCACCCGACGGCCACACCCCGAATGATGAGGGAAACTCGACCGGATCCGGCCGCGCACCCGACTCCTTCCGGCGGTAAATCCGTGCCTTGCTGTTGACCACGCTGAAGAGACCCGTGCCGCTTCCCACCGTCTCCGCACTCCCCAGCAACAGGATCCCGCCCGGACTCAGGCTGTAGTGGAAGAGCGGGATCAACTTCTTCTGCACATCCGAGGTCAGGTAGATCAACAGGTTGCGGCAGCTCAACAGGTCCAGCTTCGTGAAGGGCGGATCCATCACCAGGTTCTGCGGCGCAAAGATCACCGTCTCGCGGATCTCCTTCCTCACCCGGTACCCCAGGTCTTCCCGCACGAAGTACCGGGCCAACCGCTCCGGCGTGACATCCGCCGCGATGTTCTCCGGATACAACCCACGGCGCGCACGGTCGATCGCATCCCGATCCAGGTCGGTCGCAAAGATCTGCACCATGTGGTTTCCCTGACTCCGCGCCGCCTTGATCGCCTCCCGGAACAACATCGCCAGCGAATACGCCTCCTCCCCGGTCGAACATCCCGGAACCCACACCCGCATCACATGGCCCGGTGTCCGATTCTCCAGCAACGGTTGGATCGCTTCCTCATACAGGTCCGACCACACCGCGGGATCCCGGAAGAAGTTCGTCACCCCGATCAGCAGTTCCTTGAAAAGCAGATCCAGTTCCTGCGGGTTGTCCCGCAGGTGCTGGACGTAGTCGGCCATCGTCCCGATCTGGTGGATCGCCATGCGCCGCTCGATGCGCCGGCACAGGGTGTTGCGTTTGTAGAGCGAGAAATCCTGCCCGGTGTGTGCGCGCAACAGGATGATCGCCTTCTCCAGTCCGCTCTGGGCCTTCTCCTCGATCCCCACTACCGATGCCTCGATCACCGGCGTCCGCCGGAGATACTCGACAATGCGTCCCGGCAACTCCTCCACCGGCGCCACAATGTCCGCCAGACCCGCGTCCACTGCGCTCCTCGGCATCCCATCGAACTTCGCCGTCGACGGATCCTGCACCAGCACCACCCCGCCCTGCTCCTTGATCGCTCGCAATCCCAGCGTGCCATCCGATCCCATCCCCGAAAGGATCACCCCGATGCTCCGCTCCCGCTGATCCTGCGCCAGCGACCGGAGAAAGAAATCGATCGGCAACCGCAACCCACGCGGCGCCGCCGGCTCCAACAGGCGCAACACCCCGAACCGGATCAACATGTCCCTGTTGGGCGGAATCACGTACACGGTGCCCGGTTGCACCCGGGTGCGGTCCAGTACCTGCATCACCTTCATGCCCGTTCCCCGCTGCAACAACTCCGGCATGATCCCCACATGGGTCGGGTCCAGATGCTGGACGATCACGAACGCCATCCCGCAGTCCGCCGGCACCTTCCCAAGGAACTGTTCCAGCGTCTCCAGTCCACCCGCCGATGCGCCAATCCCCACCACAGGAAAGGACGAACCTCCAGGCGCACCCACACCCTGGGTTTCCGGGACGGATTCCGAGGACTCAGGAGTCTTTCGGGCAACGCCGGACTTCCGGGCGCCTCCGGCCTTGCGTCGCCGGGTCGGCCTGGAAGCGGTGCTGGTGGTGGATTCAGGTGTGGACATTGAATTCGCTGGCAATTCGGTTGATCAACCGGATCGACTCCGCCACCAACCTCCGGGTGCCGTCAATCTCCCGCGCAACATCAACCGCATCGCCCTTGGCTGCGGATTTCAAAGTCAGGAGGCTGACCTGGACGGCCACCAGGATCTGGACAATCTCGTTCTGGAGTTGGCAACTCATCTTCCGACGTTCCCGTTCCTGTGCCTGCAGGATCCGGTGCGTCAGCTCGCGGAGCCCTTCCGGTCGCTCCAGCGTCTGCTCCAGCAACCGTTGATTGCGTTCTCCGCTCTTCCTGAGCTGCACCTCCATGCGGCGCCCCCGGTCCACGCAGATCTCCATCTCTTCATTCGCGGCCACCAATGCCGCCGTACGGGTCACCAACGTCCTCTTCACCTGCTTCAGTTCAGCCCCGTCCACAGCCGCCTTCCGGTTCGTCTCCACAAACCCCGCAAGGAACTCCGCGTAGAAACAGGCTTCCTGGGGATCCACCTCACTCCCCCCCTCCACCCGCGCCAGCCTGCGCACCGCCCACTCGTGGATCGGGACCAGATCCAACATCACCAGTCCCACCCCAGCCGCTTCGCATCCAAGGCACCGGGCCGCCCCAAGGCTCTCGCCCGAACCCCTCTTCAGGTGCCTGCGCAATGCGGTCAGATATCGTGATGGCAGTTGTAACACGTGGTTCTCCCTTCACTCATCCTCCAGCAATCCCACCCCAATCGCCATGAGGTATTCACCCCATGGACCCAGGCCTCCCAACCCTCAACTCGACGACATGCTCGCGTCGGTCGTCCACCAACGGAACCCTGGCCCCCTCCAACCTCGCTCCGTCCAGCAACAGTTCATCCGGCCCCTCCAACCCCGCCCCCAGCCGCGTGATGCGGATGCGATAGGGCGTCTGGCGGTATCGGTAGAGGATCTGGTATCCCGTCCAGTCCCCAGGCATCCGCGGGGCCAACCGCAGATGATCCCCTTCCCGGTTCACCCCCAACAACGTCTCGACCAACAACCGGTACATCCATCCGGCAGAACCCGTGTACCAGGTCCAGCCACCGCGCCCCGTGTGGGGCTCCACCGCATACACATCAGCCGCAACCACGTAAGGTTCCACCTTGTAGATCCCGATCCGTTCCGGAGTCGCGCCGTGACGGACCGGATTCAACAACCTGAAAAGCTCCCACGCGCGCTCGTGGTCACCCAGGAGGGCGAAGGCCATCGCAGTCCAGATGGCACCGTGCGTGTACTGACCGCCGTTCTCACGCACACCAGGTATATAGCCCTTGATATAACCCGGATTCAGCGTCGACCGGTCAAAGGGCGGATCAAACAGTTGGATCAGGCCGGCATCACGTCGCACCAGACGTTGGTCCACCGATTCCATCGCCTGGCGCGACCGACACGGATCTCCCACACCGCTGATCACCGACCAACTCTGCGGAAGGGAATCAATCTGGCACTCGGCATTGGTCGCGGAACCCAGTGGCTCGCCATTGTCAAAATAAGCCCGCCGATACCACTGACCATCCCACGCATGCAGTTCGATGTTCTTCCGCAACTGGACGGCCTGACTGACACATCGATCCGCAAACCGGATGTCCTTCCTCGAACGGGCCAGATCAGCAAACCGGGTCAGCACGTCACACAGGAAGAACCCCAGCCACACACTCTCCCCACGGCCTTCCCGCCCAACCCGGTTCATCCCGTCGTTCCAATCGCCACACCCGATCAGGGGAAGCCCGTGCGCACCAAACCTGAGCCCCCGTTCGATGGCCCGGACACAATGCTGGTACAACGACGCCATCTCTTCGGTCCGATTCGGCAGGTCGTAGTAGGCCTCCTCCTCCGGTTGGAGCGGTCGTCCCTCAACAAACGGAACCATCTCGTCCAACACCCCGGTGTCCCCCACGCTCACCACATAGCGGCATGTCACATAGGGCAGCCACAGAAAGTCGTCGGAGAACTGGGTGCGCACACCGCGCCCGGCCGGCGGATGCCACCAGTGTTGCACATCGCCCTCACGAAACTGATGGGCCGCCGCCCTCAGCAGGTGCTCCCGGGTGAGCGCCGGCTCCGAATGGACCAATGCCATCACATCCTGCAGCTGATCCCGGAATCCATAGGCCCCGCCCGACTGATAGAAACCCGTCCGCCCCCAGATCCGACAACTGAGGGTCTGATACAGGAGCCAGCCGTTCGCCATCACATTCACCGCAGGATCCGGTGTGTCGACGGTCACGGCACCCAGCGTGCTGCTCCAGTAGTCCCGCACTGCATCCCATGTCACCCGGGCGGCGTCTTCACGCCGGAAGCGACGGATCAACCCGTGGACATCCGCCAGACTGCGCCCGACTCCCAGTCGGAAACTCGTCTCCCTCTCCTGTTCATCCGCCAGATCGAAGCAGACCTGCATCGCCCCACACGGATCCAGTCCCGCGCCGACCCGCCCGGATAGCCGGATCCGCCTCAGGGCCGCAGGATCCTCGAGGCTTCCATTCCGGCCGATGAACTCCTTTCGGTCTCCCGTCACCGTCCGGTTGGCGTCATTCACATCCAGAAATGCAATCTGTTCGGCAAACTCCGTGTTGTAGGAATTGCGCGCCAGCAATGCGCCCGTCCTGAGATCCACCTCGGTCTGCACATGCAGGAGGCTCTTGCTGCGCAGTTCGCCAAGCACCCATTCCACATAGCCGGTCACCGACAACCGACGGGGCCGCCCCGATACATTCCTCAGTTTCAGCACCGAAAACTTCACCGGCGCATCGATCGCCACATGGATGCGCAACTCGGACTCAATCCCATTCTCCGTGTGCTCGAAGATGGTGTAGCCAAAGCCGTGTCGGATGACATAGGGCGTGCGTCCCCGCACCGGCAAAGGGGTTGGCGACCAGATTTCCCCCGTCTCTTCATCCCGGATATAGGTCACTTCACCCGACGGATCCTGGACGGGATCATTGCTCCAAGGGGTCAACCGGAATTCATGCGCATTCTCCATCCAGGTATAGGCCGCGCCACTTTCCGAAATCACCGTCCCAAACCCGGGATTGGCAACCACATTCACCCAGGGCGCAGGTGTCATCTGTCCCGGATGAAGCGTGATGACATATTCCTGTCCGTTCGGGGTGAACCCTCCAAAGCCGTTCCCAAAAAGCAGTCCCCTCGGCGCCAGGGGCATCTCCGGGTGCAAGCGTGGCGGGTGGCTGGGGCTGAACAGAGGGACGGTCCGCTCCAGAACGCTGCGATGTTCCATCTGCTCCGCCACGGTTCCACGCTCGTCATCCAGGACGATCCGCGCCACAGCCTGCAGCAAGACCCGATCCTCGTTGGGCACCTGCTCCAACCGCCGCACAAAGATCCCCCCAGGCTTGTCCATCATCTGTGCCTCGATTCCCGATGCAATCAGACTCGTGATCTGGTCGTGCAGGGACTGTCGGTAGACCGAGACATCCTCGTTCAGGATCACCAACTCGACCGGCAACCCCTTCATCCGCCAGTGGGAGTGTGCCTTGATCAACTGCCGCACAATCTCGATCTTGCCGCCATCGCTGATGCGCAACAGCACCACCGGCGCGTCCCCCGAGATCCCATAACTCCACAACCCGCTCTGACCACGCCGGTTCCTGCCCAGCAGTCCCGCGTTCGCCCGACGCGCCGGATCTGCATAGATCAACGCACTCGCCATCCGACAATAGAGCTTCGCCTCCGCCTCCGTGACATCCAGGTGATGCAACGTCACCTGGCTGTGCGTCCACGCCAGATCAAATGCCCGGTCCGCCATCCGCGAACTCTGGTACTTCTCAATATGCGCCAGCGCCGCGTCCCGACCCTCCGTCACCCCCACCACCACATCCAGGGTCACCGTCTCATTCGGTGCCAGTGTCACGATCCGGCGCAACGACAGGATCGGATCCAGCACCGGTCCCACCGTGTTCGACAACGGCGAGGGTCCACGCATCGCTGCCGGCCTCGCCAGACTGCCCCCGCGTCCGACAAAACGGAGGCGATCGGTCTCACAGGACACATCCCCCGACTGACCACCCTGCCCGACCATCAGATGCAGCAGCCACGGCGGGTTCTCCTCCTTCGACCGGGCGCGACGCGTCACCAGGATGGCTGAGGATCTCGGCATGAACTCGGTCTGCACAAACAGGTTGCTGAAGGCCGGATGCGCCGCATCCGCCGCCGCCGGCGCCAGCACCACCTCCGCGTAACTGGTCACTTCAATCATCCGCGGCCCGGGAGACCGGTTCGTCAGGGTGATCCGCCTCAACTCCACGTCGTCCTCCGGTGAAACACTGATCGCGGTGTGGATCTCAAGCCCGGCCCGTCGCTGACGGAACTCGGCCCGCGCCTCCGTGAAGATGGCCTCGTACGACTTCCCCGCGCACAGGGTCGGCTGATGGGCCGACGTCCAGAAGTCTCCCGTCGCCAGGTCGCGCAGGTAGATGAACGTCCCCCAGTTGTCACGGGTGGCATCCTCGCGCCATCGCGTCACAGCAAGGTCCCGCCAACGACTGTAGCCACCGCCGGCGCTCGTGATGACAACGTGATAACGTCCGTTGGACAACAGGTTCACCTCCGGCGCGGCAAGCGTCGGATTGGTGAACACACGCATCACCGCCTCCCCACCGCCGGTCAACCCACGCGATTCCTCCAGCCTCAGGTCTTCGGACAGCACGCTCGCCCCGGTATTGGGAACCCGTTCCTGCAGCAACAGATCCGTCGCCTTGAGCATCGGACACGCCATGAACCGCCGATGCATCGCCCGTTCCTCCAACACATTCACCAGCGCCAGAAGCGTCATCCCCTGATGATGCGCCATGTGGGACCGGATGGTGACACTGGTCTCACCCGGCGGTAGGCGCGACGGGGTGTAATCCACCGCTTCATAGAAGCCATAGGCCCCTTCACGCCCTTCCACCACCAGTCGCTGCAGGTTCTGGCAGGACTTCCCAGGCTCCACCATCAATGCCATCGCGCTGGCATACGGAGCGATGACCAGGTCCTCGGACAGTCCGCGTCTCAATCCCAGGCCCGGCACCCCAAACGCCCGGTATTGATAGTTCAACTGGGCATCCATCCGGTGATATCCAGACTCCGAGATGCCCCACGGCACACCCAGCTTCTTTCCATACCCCATCTGCCTCCTCACCACCGCCCGACAGGTCTGGTCCAACAGCGTCCCATCGTGATTCGGCATGATCAGATGCGGCATCAGGTACTCGAACATCGACCCACTCCACGAGACCAGGATCGATTCACTACGCGATGCCACCAGGAGTCGACCCAGCGAAAACCAATGATCCTGTGGCACCTGCCCAAGCGCGATGGCGACATAGCTGGCCAGTCGGGCCTCCGACGCCAGCAGGTCATAGTACCCGGTGTCGGACCGGCCCTCCGCAACGTTGCAACCGATGACAAACAGGTTCCGGGCCGGATCGAAGACATACGTGAAATCCATCGCGGCCATGTCGTCACATCGAACCGCCAACCCTTCGAGCACCTGGAGCCTTTCACGTGCCCGCTCCCCGGCCTTGTGACGGGCCGCCCCGCACGCCTCGGACATCCCGGCCGACTCCTTCAGGCCCGCCAGGTCCCGCAGGGTGCTCGCCAGTCCAGATGCGCTCGGCGGATCGCCCAGCCGTCCCGGGGCGGAAAGCCGGGTGCCCGCGCTCGTCCCCTCCATCAAAAGATGGGACAGATCTTCAAGATGCCCCTCACAGCCCTCCCGCAGGATGCGGCTCCACTCCTTCAATCCATTCCCGCCATCCAATGACGTCGCCTCAATCCCGGTCGCCAGTTCAATCAGCCGACCAAGACGCGCCCGGGCCCCCTCGGGAGTGGTTGGCAACGGATCCAGCTCCGCATCGAACTGGACAAGCAATCGATTCTCCCGGTCGATCTCCAGCATCACCCTCACGGTGTCCCGCAACCCATCGAAGATCCGGGCGGTATGGATCGGTTCATCCGCCAACTCCCGCAGTCCGGCACCCAGGGTCAGCAGATGTCCGGCAAGATTGCCGCTGTCCACACTCGAAACATAGACCGGGTGCAATATCTGCAGTGTCCGTGTCTCATACCAGTTGTAGAAATGACCCCGGTGTCGGTCCAGTCGCTCCATCGTGCCCAACGCATCCTGGGTCCGCCGGATCAGGCCTCCCACCGACAGATACCCCAGATCCCAAGCCGCCAGGTTCGCCAGCAATGCCAACCCCATGTTCGTCGGCGAAGTGCGGGTCGCAATCACCGGCTCCGGCACCTCCTGGAAATTGTCGGGCGGCAACCAGTTCTCCCGCGCCGTCACAAATGTCTCGAAGAAATGCCACGTCTTGCGCGCCGTCCGCCTCAGGAACATCACCTGCGCCAAAGTCAGGTCCGGCTCCTGCACATCAATCGGACTGCTGATCCTCCAGGCAATCCACGGTGCAACCATCCACAGCCCAAGTATCGGCAGGGCCAGCAACAACTGCTGCGGATTCAGCAGGACCAGAAGCATCCCCGTGATCCCGGCCAGCACGGGAGAGATCCACATCACCCGATAAAATCCCGGACAGGCCGCCAGGTCGGCACTCTCGGCATCGGCAAATGTCTTCCATTCCAGCAGGTGCCGCCGGGTCACCCAGACCCGCGCCAGCGTGCGTCCTATCGCGTCGAGACTCATGAACGCCTCATACGGAAGGAAAACAAATGTCAGGAAGACCTGACCCAACTGGCGGGCGCCCAGTCGTCCCAACTCCCGCAGGTGCATCCACCAGGGAAGATCCTCCGGTTTGCGAAACACATTCGACAACGCCACCAGAAGGCCAGGCATCACCACCAACCCCAGGACCAACCCCGTGCCCCGATTCCCCAGCCCGGGTACCCACAGCCAACTCCCCAGCAGAAGGAACAGCAACGCCCCCGGCACCAGGCTGCGCCGCAGGTTGTCCAGGATCTTCCACTGCGACAGGCCCGACAACGGATTGGCCATCGTACCGTCGTCCAGCCCCGGCACCCGGCTGAACAACCAACGCGCAATCTGCCAGTCGCCGCGAACCCATCGATGCCGCCGTCCCGCGTCCGTGTCATAGCGCGCCGGATGCTCTTCATAGAGTTCAACATCACTCACCAGCGCTGACCGGGCATGACAGGCCTCCAACAGGTCATGGCTCAGGATGCTGTTGTCGGGAAACCGCCCCACCGTGGCGCGGCGAAAGGCATCCACCTCATAGATCCCCTTCCCGATGAACGAGCCCTCCCGGAAAATGTCCTGGTAAACATCCGAAACCGCCCGCGTATAGGGATCAATCCCGGTCGTCCCCGCAAACAACCGCACAAACCACGAGCGTCCAGCACTCGCCATGCTCACCCGCACCCGCGGCTGCAATATCCCATAACCCTCCGTGACAATCCCCAGCCGCTCATCAAATCGAGGCTGGTTCAACGGATGCGCCAGCGTCGCCACCAATTGACCCGCCGCCTCTCGCGGCAACTGGGTGTCCGTGTCCAGGGTGATGACATACCGGACCTTCGACAGCACCGACGTGTCCCCAACAATCTCGGAAAAACACTCCCGCGATTCGCCCCGGAGCAGTGAGTTGAACTCCGTAAGCTTCCCCCGCTTCCTCTCCCGCCCCATCCACACCCCTTCCCCGGGATTCCATCGACGCGGCCGATGAAACAGGAAGAAGAGGTCCTGGCCGACGGAAGGGTACTTCAGATTCAACCGCTCGATCCCGACCCGGGCCCGCTGAACCAGGGAGTCGTCCTCAGTCAGCCTCTCAGCCGGTGCATCCCGGAAATCCGTGAGCAATGCGAAGTGGAGATGTGGATCGCGGTTGGCAAGGTGATGCAGTTCCAGGCTCTCAACCAGTCGGTCAACGCCTTCCAGGCTGTCGAGCATCGTGGGCACGACCACCATCGCCCGACATCCCGGATCAATCCCGGACGAGAAGTCCAGGCGGGGCAACTGACGCGGCTTCACCAGCAACATCGAAAGCCAGTTCATCACCTCCACCGCCAACTGGCTGGTGGAGAGCAGCAGGATCACGATTGCCGGCATCCATCTCCATCCCGACACCCCCAGCCCCAACGCCGTCGGCAGGAGACCCAGCGTGGCAAGCACGCTCACCACCAGGACGCCTCCCAGATAGAAGGTCAGCGGAAAGCGATGGATGCACCGCTCCTCAATCGTATGCCACGGCCACCTCACCCGGACCACCCGACCCAACCCGGATTGTCCCCCGTCGATCAGGAAGTAGCCCACATGCGCCGTCCGATCCCC
>CAZDYB010000053.1:0-14019 GCA_964509045.1 uncultured Akkermansia sp. | reverse complement strand
TTACCGTGGGGGCTGGTGCGTGTTGGGCTTTTTCCGGCGGGGGGGGGTGGGGTGGGACCTGTGGGACTTGTGGGACCCATAGGACTTTATAGGACCTATGGGTCCTCACCTCTGCGGAACCGCCCACAGGCTCAGCGGGTGGCGGGGATCACGTTGAGGGTGAAGTAGGCGGAGGGGTGCAGGAGGGGCTGACCGGCCTTGTTGCGCAGGCCGGGGAACTTGAGCTCGTGGATGTGTCCCTCGACGAGATCCATGCGGAGGCGGAGGGATTTGCCGTCGGGAGAGACGGTCAATCCGTGGATGGCGGGCTTGCCCTTGTCGACTTCGGGAGATCCGTAATCGGCGCGATACAGGTAGGTATAGTTTTCGGCGGTGACGGCCGAGGGAATGGCGGAGGCGGGATCGAGGGGTTGGGTGAAGGAGAGTTCGAATCCGTCGGGGCGGGAATGGATCTCGAGGATTTCGAAGGGGGTCTTGCCGGTCCAGACGAGGCGTTGGAGGGCGAAGGGTTTGCCGCCGCGAGCGCCCCAGCCGCGGTCCGAGCCACCGACGAACAGGGAGCCATCGGGGGCCTGTTCGAGGCTGAGTGAGCCGGAGGCGAGACCTTCGCGGAAGGGGATGCAGGCGCCCTGATAGGTGCCATCTACCTGTTCGAGACAGACGCGCATGACGGTGCTCCAGGTCTGGTCTGCGACGAACAGTTGGTTGGTGAAGGGGCCGAATCGGCCGTTGGAACCGTCGTTGAGGATGCCGCTGGCGCTTTGGCCCATCTTGCCATAGGGGAAGCCGACGGCTGGAGGGACGAATTCCTTGATCTTGCGCCATTCGGTGGCGATGCGGCTGTTGGAGACGGGTTCGACGGGGCGGGGACCGAGGTTGGGGGCGAGGTTATACCATTTGTTGCCGGTGGGATTGCCGACGAAGCCCCCGGGTTTGAGGTGCTTGAGCCAACAGGTGCCGTTCCAGGGACCCTGGTTGTCGGTATAGAACATGTCGCCCAGGTGATTGGTGGCGATGCCGCCCGGGGAACGGATGCCGGACACGATGGGGACGGCCTTGCCGTCGGGACCGACCTTGAGGCCCCAGCCGCGGAACTCGGTTTCGCTGGTGAAGGAACCGGTCAGGCACAGGACGACCCAGATGTTACCCTCGCGATCGAACTTCGAGCCGAAGGCGTACTCGTGATAATCGCCGGTGATGCCCCAGCCATCGGAATGGGTTTCGAAGACATCGGCCCGGTCATCGCCGTTGGTGTCGCGGAGCCGGGTGATCTCGCCGCGTTGGGTGGCATAGAACCAACCATCGCCACGGGTGGTGATGCCGAGGACTTCGTGGAGGCCCTGGGCGAAGGGGGTGAACCGGACGGAGTCCGGCTTGGGATCCGGTGCGAGGGCACCGTCGATGAACCAGATGTCACCGAGTCGGGTGGAGACGGCGAGCCGATCCTTGTCGAAGTACTGGATGGCGCCGGCTTCGAGGACGATGCCGTCGGGGATGGGGATGGTGATGAGTCTGTAGAACTCGTTTTCCTGTTCGGCGACGGTGGCGGCCGTGGCGGAGGTGATGAGGAGACCGGCGAAGAGACCGCCGGCGAGGCGTTGGAAGAAGGGATGCGACATGGGAAAGGTTCCTTGGGGAAATGAAGTGGGGATTACCAGGTGATCTCCTGGATGAGCTGGCCGGGGGCTGTCACGGGCACACGAAGTTCATTGCCGACCACGACCGGTTGGCTGCCGGGGAAACGGAGGCGGACCTTGCCGTCGAGGATGAAGGTTCCGTCGGGGCCCGACTGGATGTTGCCGACGGCTGCGCGGAACCAGATCGGGTCGGGGGGAGGCGTGCCCTTGAACTGCACGATGCGGGTGAGGGAGATGTCGACGTCGATGGCCTTGGGCAGGAAGAAGTCCTCGACGGAGAGGGAATTGAACCGGTACCGGAACGTGGGACGGCGGATGTCATCGAGGGAATAGCCGAGGAACTGGTAATCCGCGGAGCGACCGGAGGGTTTGGGCCAGGGTGCGGAAGCGGAGGGCAGGGAGGCGAAGGGCGGGCCGTCGGGGAGACGGACGACATTGTCGCCGAGGGGCGGTTCGAATCCGACGCCGCGATCGGTGCTATGGCGGGACATGTCGATGAAGGCGCCCTGCCAGAGCAGGGCGAGACGCATCTGATTGGCGTCGAAGGCGAGGTTGGCGTGTTCGGGATAACCGACGGCGATGGCGCGGGAACCGGCGCCCTCGATGAAATTGCGGTAGATGACGGCTTCGTCACCGACGGCGATCTCCTGTTTGGAGCGGATGAGGCCGGCGGGCACCTCGGCTTTGGGGCCGGCGGCCATCCAGGCCCAGATGGACCGGATCTGGGCATCGGCATCGCCGTCGAGGATGTCTGCATTGGCGGCGCGACCTTCGGGCCAGAAGCTGGGCATCCGGGTACCGGGGCGGAGCGCGGCGGGATCGGGCAGATAACGTCGGAACCAGTCCCATCGGAGGCGCTCGTGCATGTGATCGAGACCGAGGGCTGGGATGCCGAGGGAACCGAACGTGCCGAAGGTGTGACAGGCGACACAGCTCAGGCCGTCGCGTCCGACGAGTTTGCGGCCGTACTTGGCGTCGCGTTCGGAACGGGCGGGTTCGGCGAGGGCCTGGGGGGAGACATCGGCGGATTCAAGGATGGCGGGGAGGTGGCTGATGTTATGGGGACCGAAGCGGGGCATGCGGGTGGCCATGTAGGGTCGGACGCGGGTGCCTTCGTTGAGGAGTTTCACGAGCCATTCGCGTCGGAGTTTGCCGCCGACCTTCTCGAGATGGGGCGGGATGCGGCCTTCATCGCCGAGATCGGCTTCACCGAGGATCTTGAACCAGCCATCGGTCCCGAGCTCACCGGGGCCACCGACGCCATCGCGTTGGTGGCAGGCGAGACAGCCGAGTTGGGAGAGGGATAGGGCGACGCGGGATGCGGGGTCGGAGGGGAGAGGGTTGCGGGCGAGGGTGGTGAGGGTCTTGCGGAGGGCGGCGCGCTGGGCGGGGGCGAGGTTGAACTGGGGAAGGGCAGAAGGAACGCGGTCGGCGAGGCAACCCTGGGTGGGGCGTGCGGCGACGGCCTGGAGGGATTTGGCGGTGCGGGGTGAATGCGGACCGGCGGGATCGGAGACCTGATGACAGGCGACGCAATTGAGTTCGGCGAATCGGGCACGGCCGGCGGCGGCGCGTGTGGGATCGACGGTGAACCCGGAACGACCGATGGGCAGCATGGGTTGGCCGTAGTGTTTGAGGGCGGAACCGGGAATGGGTTGGCTGTCGAAGCCCGGGCCGGCCCAGCGGGCCTTGAACTCCCATCCACCGCCGTTCTGGAAGAATCGCAGGTCGAGGGAATGGGGACCGCGGGTGAGCCGGAGCTTGCCGCTGCGTTCCTGGGGCGCGTGTTCGCCGTCGTTGTCGACCACGCGTTTGCCGCCGATGTCGAGGGTCGCGCCGTCGTCGCTGTTGATCCAGAAGGTGTATTCGCCGTCGGCAGGGATTTCGATGGCGCCGGTGAAACGGACGGCGAAGTCGCCTTCGCGTCGGGCCATGTTGATGGCGAGTTCATCGGACTCACCGGTGGCGACGGGTTTGCGTCCGTCATCGAGGTCGGCGGTGCGGCCGGTGCGACCCTCGAAGTACTCCCATTTGAGGCCGGGGACGGTGGCGAGGGGGGCATTGGGATCGGAGAGGGCGGGAGCCTGGGCGCGGAGCAGGTAGGTGGCGATGGCGCGGGCTTCGGAATCCGAGAGGGACAGGGAAGGCATGCGACCCCCGGGCCGATGCTTCACGGGATCCTTGAGGAAACGGATGAGTTCGCCGCCGGGATACTTCCGTTCGAGATCACCGAGCGGGACGGCGCGGGCGACGGCAGAGTTGAAGGTATCGACCGGCATGTCGGGCGGACGATCGACGGGGACGTGACAGGCGACGCAACCGACGCTGTGGAAGAGGTCGCGACCCTGGTCGAGTCGGGCGCGGTCGGCGGTGACGAAGGTGGGATCGCCCTGGGGTTGGATGGAGACGAGGTAATGGACGAGGGAATCGACGGTGCCGGTGCGGTCGGCTGGGGAGAGCCCATGGAGGAGATGGGGCATGGCATTGCCGGGCTTGGAGAGGACGGGGTTCTCCAGCCAGGAAGCGAGCCAGGCGGGTTCGAGGCGGAGACCTTCGGCACCGAGAACGGGGGCGCCGCGGCGTGGCAACAGTGTGGACAGGGAATCGTCGGTGGCGTGACAGGCGGTGCAGTTGAGTTCGGTCAGCAGGACCGACCCGGGATCGGCATCGCGGGCGATGCGACCGGCGAGGCTGACGCCGGGAGGGATGGGGGTCTGGGCGAGGGAAAGCTGGGCAAGGGCGAGGGCGGCGACGGATGAGGCGAGGAGGGTCCGACCCAGGGACTGGAGCCGGGGGAACGAGGGTGAAGCGGAGGGATTCACGGGATGTGGGTCGATGGTATTGGGAATTGGGTTGGGTACAACCACCGGTTGCTGAATTGGCGGGGTGTGGTGTTGGAGGTGTGTGGTGCCGGCCGGGATCGTTGCAGGAGCGCGAGACAAAAGGCTGGCAAGGTGCGGACGGACGGAGGACAACTTTGGAAGGTCCGAAATCGTTCATCTCCCGTGAAAGCCCCATTCCGATTCCACAGCCGGCCCGGCTTCACCCTCATCGAGTTGCTGGTGGTGATTGCCATCATCGCCATCCTGGCGGGCATGCTGTTGCCCGCACTTTCCAAGGCGAAACAGAAGGCGCTCAAGACCCTGTGCACCTCGAATGGAAAACAGTGGATGATCGCGGTGAACATGTACGCCGGGGACAACAACAATTCCTTCCCCGACAACAGCGGCGGCGCGGGTTTCTCCTGGATGGTCCCGTCGATGAGCAATTTCTGGAACAATTACCTCATCAAGAACCGTCGCACGGCGGTCAACCGGCAGCGGCCCCAGAACGACGTCCTGTTCTGTCCGGACGACCTGTGGCATCGGGCAGCGGAGCGCGGGATGATTTCCACCGACAACCAGGCGCAGTTGGTCGGCTATTTCTATCTGCCGGGACGTCGTACCGGGGACACGGATGTCACCGGTGGGGCCCAGGGCACGGCCGACTGGTTTTTCCGGCGGAAACTGGACGGGCCGTTCTCTGCGGCGCCGGTGTTGATTGATCGATTGCAGGCGGTCGGATCACGCACGACGAACATGTACGATGCGCGGCTGACGTGGACGACGGACTTTGACGGCAAGAAGGTGATGACCTCCGTGCACCGGGGTGCGCGCGGGGCGCCGGAAGGCGGGAACTTTTCGTTCGAGGACGGGCACACCGAATGGATCAAGGGACAACGGGTGTCGTTGGGATCCGACTACGGGAGTTGGCAGTTGTTCTTCAAGATACCGGTGCAGATCAGGTGAGGGGGCTTGAGACGAAACGGCGAGTGCCGCTTGCCGCTCCGACCGGGTTGGAAGGGGTGGGGATGCGGTGGGAGGGAGACCTGAGGGAGACCGACGATGAAACGGCGCTGGAAGGTTTCGGGGAGGGTATTGGGGTGGTGGATTCTGCGGGTGGGCGCGGTGTTGGCCTTGGGATCGGTGTTGGCGATCTGGGTGGCGCGACAACGGATTCTGGGGATGGGAGATCGGGTTTACGCGGTGGAGGTGGTTCCGAAGCATCCGGTGGGATTGGTGCTGGGCTGTGGGCCGACGCTGCGGGATGGGCGTGAGAACTGGTATTTCAGGAACCGGATGGACTGTGCGGCGGCGGTGTTCCGGGCGGGTCGGGTGGATCACCTGCTGGTGAGCGGGGACAATTCGAGGGTGGATTATGATGAACCGACGGCGATGAAGGAGGCGTTGGTGGAGCGGGGGGTACCGGCGGAGCGGATCGTGTTGGATTACGCGGGCTTCAGCACCCTGGATTCGGTGGTGCGGGCGCGGGAGGTTTTTGGGCAGGAAACACTCCTGATCATCTCCCAGCGCGATCATGTGCTGCGCGCGGTGTATCTCGCGGAGGCGCATGGGATCGAGGCGGTGGGGGTGGCGGCGTCGGAGGTGGGATTCCGGACGGGCTGGAAGACGGATCTGCGCGAGGGATTGGCGCGGGTGCGTGCGGTGCTGGATGTGAAGCTGTTGAACCGCCGCCCGCATTTCCTGGGGCCGCGCATCGAGATTGCGCTGGAGCCCGGGGTGGGACGGTGACAGGCGGGCAGGTCAGGGCAGTTCGTCGATGACGGCGCGGAGGACGGTGGCGGCGTGGCGGGAGATGGGGACTTCGGTGAAGTCGGCGGCGTTGATGCCTTCCTGACCGCCGGCGAGATCGCTGAGGCTGCGGATGATGAGGACGGGGATCTGGTTGGCCCAGCAGACCTGGGCGATGGCGGTGGATTCCATGTCGAGACATTCGGCCTTCCAGACGCGATGGGCCCATTGACGGTACTCGCGATTGTCCATGAAGACGGGGCCGGCGATGCCATTGCCGCCGACCTTCACCTGGGCGGTGTTGGTGGACCACTGGATGGGCGGGAGTTTGGCGAGGGCGCGACGTGCGGCGTCGAGGAGGGCGGGGTCGGCGGGGAAGAACGGTTGATCGACGGGTTTGGGCATGCCGTCGCGGATGGCGGAGACGTTGTCGGGAAAGATGAATCCGAAGTTTTCGTACGGGGGTTTGAAGTAGGAGGGGAGCAGGTAGCCGGAGCCGTCGGGTTTGGGGTTGGCGTAGACGGCTTCGCTGTGGTGAAACCAGCGTTCGGGAATGACGACATCGCCGATGTGGTTGTCGGGATTGATGCCACCGGCGATGCCGGCGAACAGGACATGGGAGATGGGGAAGCGGTTGAGGGCGAGTTGGGTGTTCATGGCGGCGTTGACCATGGAAACGCCGCTGGGGAAGAGGAGGAGATCGCGGCCATCGAGCTGGAAGTGGTCGAAGGCGACACCGTTGATGCGATGGGTGGTGACGGGGGAATTGGTGCCGACGAGGGCGGCGCGATTGGCGACGAGTTCGGGTCCGTAGGCGCCCATGACGGCGATATAGGAGCGGGGCCTGGAATGGGTGGTGGCGCACCCGGCGAAGAGGGTGGCCAGGACGAGTGCCGACAGGGCGCGGAGGAGGAGTGGGAGGTTCATCGGTAGATGAGGTGGGCGAGGCAGAGGAGGGCGAGGATGTAACCGAAAGGGGAGACTTCGCGGCCGCGTCCGATGCCGAGGAGGAGGGCGGCATGGACGACGAAACCGATGGCCATGCCTTCGGCGATGCTGAAGGCGAGGGGCATGGTGAGCATGATGAGGACGGCGGGGACGGCCTTGGTGAAGTCGGCGAGATCGAGACGGGCGGCGGACTGCATCATGAAGATGCCGACGATGACGAGGGCCGGGGCAGTGGCGACGGCGGGGATGATGGCGATGAGTGGATTGAGGAAGAGGGCGAGGAGGAAGCAGGCGGCGGTGGTGAGTGCGGTGAGGCCGGTGCGACCACCGGCTTCGACACCGGCGGCGGATTCGATGTAGGAGGTGACGGTGGAGGTGCCGAGGGTGGAACCGACCATGGCGGCGGCGGCGTCGGCGGTGAGGGCACGTTCGATGCGGGGCAGGTTGCCATCGACGTCGAGGAGGCCGGCGCGCTGACAGACGCCGATGAGGGTGCCCATGTTGTCGAAGAGATCGACGAAGAGGAGGGCGAGGACGACGGGGAGACAGACGCGCCAGTTTTGCCAGAAGTAGGCGAGATCGAGTTGGAGGAAGGTGGGTTTGAGGGAGGCGGGAAGGGCGACGAGGGCATCGGGAGTGGCGGTGATGGGGGAGGATTTGCCATCGGGACCGGTGGTGTGGAGGAAGAGGCCGAGGAGGGTGATGCCGACGATGCCGATGAGGATGGCGGCGGGGACCTGGCGTTGGACGAGGATGGCGGTGACGGCGATGCCGCCGATGACGAGCCAGGGGCCGGGTTGATGGAGGTCACCGAGGGTGACGAAGGTGGCTGGGTTGGCGGCGATGACCCCGCCGCCCTTGAGACCGATGAAGGCGATGAAGAGGCCGATGCCGCAGGTGATGGCGAGCTTGAGTTCGCGTGGGATGGCGGAGAGGAGGCGTTTGCGGACGCCGGAGATGGAGAGGATGAAGAAGATGAGTCCGGAGTAGAAGACGAGGCCGAGTGCGGCCTGCCAGGGGATCTTCATGGCGCCGCAGACGGTGAAGGCGAAGAAGGCATTGATCCCCATGCCGGGGGCGAGGGCGATGGGGTAGTTGGTGAACAACGCCATCAGGATGGTCATGAGGGCGGAGGCGAGGGCGGTGGCGGTGATGAGGGCGCCCTTGTCCATGCCACTGGCCGAGAGGATGCCTGGGTTGACGGCCAGGATGTAGGCCATGGCCGCAAAGGTGGTGACACCGGCGACGAGTTCGCGTCGGACGTTGGTACCATTGGCTTCGAGTTGGAAGAAACGCATGGGGGAGGGCGGGGCGGGTTTGGGTTCAGGGAGATTCCCGGCGGGGCAGCAGGAGGGCTTCGAGGGTCCAGTCGGGACCTGAACCGATGCGATAACGTTGGGCGAGGTTGTCCTGGTTGAGGGCGACGGAGAGGTGGAGGAGGCTGTTGAGGTAGACGAGGGGTTTGCCCTCGGGAACCTCGCCGAAGGTGGTGACGTAGGGGGCGGTGAACCGGGCGACCTGTTTTCCGCGATGACGGATGGTGATCCGGAACCGGTCACCGGGCCGGGCATCCAGGGCCGAGAAGGTCTTGGGATCGATGTTGGACCACACGTTGCCGAACTGGACATCGAGCACGGTGATGACCCCGGAGCAACGGTCGCCGGAATGGGTCGGGGGCGTGACGGGGATGCGGACGGGTTGGTTGGTGAGACGGGGTCCGACTTCGTCGAGGGAGATCTGACCACTGGCGAGGCGGGCGCCGACATGGGCGAAGAGATCGCGACCGTGGAAGGTGTAGCTGCCTTCGGAGCCGGGGAGCCGATGACGGGAGCTGTCGATGAGATGGAGGGCATCGACGCCGAGTTGATCGGCGACGCTGGAGAAGAGGCCGTTGTCGGGACCGACGAAGGCGTGACCGGATCGGGTGCGAAGGACGACGGGGAGGCGGTCGGTACCGACACCGGGATCGATGACGCAGACAAAGACACTGTTGGAGGGCCAGAAGGGGGCGGCCTGACCGAGCCGGAAAGAACCGTCCCAGATGTTGAACGGCGGGATCTCGTGGGTGAGATCGAACTGGCGAAGACCGGGATCGACGCCGTGGGCCACGCCTTTCATGGCGGAGACGGCACCGTCACGGAGACTGAAGTCGGTGAGGAAGACCAGGGCGGAATCGGCGGCACGTCCCGGGAATGGAAGTGCCAGGAGAAGAAGCAGGACCAGACGTTCAACCATGGGAAAGCGAATCGGCGGGTTGGATCAGAAAGGGATGTTCCAGCGTCGTCGTGCGAATCCATACGCAACGGGTTGGACGGAATCGAGGAGGGGTTTCCAGTCGTCCTGATCGAAGCGGGAAATGAAGTCGCGGAGGGCGCGGTCGTAGTCGGCGAGGAGCTTTTCCTTGAGGGCGGGTTCGGCGAAGGACCAGACCAGGGAATTGCGGCCGCACTGGACGAGTTCATCCCAGGTCAGGTTGAACTCGCGGACGGCGGTCATGTATTCGTCGGTCATGTTGGAATCCCACATGCCGGAATCGTCGGTGGACAGACCGCAGGGAACGCCGGTGCGGAGGAGTTCGGCGAAGTGATGCCGGGAATAGTCGGGGACGTATTCGAGGAGGAGGTTGCTGACGAGGTTGATCTCGACGAAGGCGATCTTCGCGCGGAGTTGGAGGAGGAGATCCTCGTCGGAGAGGATGTTGTTGCCGTGCCCGAGGCGGGTGGCGCCGAGCAACAGGGTGTCCCGCATGTGGGCGTTGGGTTCATCGACTTCACCGGCATGGATGGCGAGGCCGATGCCGGAGTGGCGGAGTCGCATGCGGCGATAGGTTTCGAGGAAGCGCCGGGGATGTCCCTTATCGTTGTCCTCGCGTCCGGCCATGTTGATGCCGACCCAAAGATCGCGATGGCGCGAGACGAAGTCGTGGGCTTCCTCGACATGACGTTCGGCGACGGGAGTGAAGCGGAGGACGACGACCTGCCAACGGACGGCGACGCCGGTGGCGCGGGCGTCGGGTTGATCCAGGCGTTGGGCGAGCAGTGTGTGGAATTCCTCGGGATCCACCATGGAACCGTCGGCGCGGAGGAATCCCATGGGGATGGTCTGGGGTTCGAGATAACGGACTCCTTCGGCGCCATAGCGCTTGAGGGTTTCCACCGTCATTTCGAGGAAGACATCGATGCTCCGGCCCATGGCACCGAGCCGTGGCCAGATCTGTTCGAAGAACTCCTCACGGCCTTCGCCGGGTCGGTCGAGGCGGAGGGAGTCGATGAACTCCTGGCGGAGCGACGGGGTGAGGGAGTCGAGCGGCTCGTACTCGGATTGCTGGCAGGTGGGCAGGGATTTCCAGGTGAAGTCGGCGATGGTGGCAAAGCGGCGCCAGACGGAGTCGTCGCCGGGACAGGAGCCGGCCCGGACCCGGGTGAAAAAGCGGTTCCCGCCATTGCGCTTCGGATCGCTGGCCACGGCGAAGAGATCTTCCATGCGCCAGGAACCCCCGGCGTGATGGTGGAGATCACCGGCCTTGGGCATGGCGTAGAGGAAACGGTAGAGGTCGGCGGGGGAGGCGTTGGTCTTGAACCGTTCGAATCGGGCGGAGAGATCGGCCGAGGAAACGGTGGGGGTGAAGAGGGTGAGCAAGGCGAGGAGCAGGAGGGAGCGGAAGGGATGGAGTCTCGCGACCCCGCCTGTCACGGGGAGGAGTGGGGAGGAATTCATCGGGTAGGGATGCGGGTGCGGTATTGGTCCCAGTTGCGGACGAGTTCATGGACGACCTTGCTGCCGACGCGATGGGCGCTTTCGAGGCTGGGGATGAAGGCGGAATAGGATCCGCCGTTTTCCTCGGCGAGACTGGCGGCGGCGTCCATGCCGGGGGGCGGCATGTCGAAGTTGCTGGCGGTGCGGAGGACCAGGACGCGTCGGGGATCCACACGACCGTCGCGGGCAAGCCAGGTGAGGGCCTGGAGGGTTCCGGATTCCTCCATGGCGGTGGTGACGTAGTTGCCGGCGCCACCGGTCCACATCTTCACCCAGCGATTGGCCCAGGCGTTCATCCGTTTGCCGTGCCAGAAGGTGCTGCCGGCCAGGTTGTCGCCCATCAACACGAACGGCGCCCGTTGGGCATTGGGATAACCGTTGTAACGGGCGCGGTTGAATCGCATGGCTTCATCTTCGGGCAACGGGATGTCCTTGGTGAGATCGAAGGCCCAGCGGGCGAGGGAGCTGTTGAGCCGGTAATGGACCTGGTCCGCCATGCGGGCGGTGGAGATCGCGTGGGGATCGGCCGTGCCGATCGGGGCGTAACCATCCGGCCAGTCGGCGGGGATCTCGCGGGCATCGATCTCGTGGGAGAGATCGCCATCGACGACGTGCTCGGCCCAGGCGGCGCAGGCGAGGGTGCCATCGGCGGGATCGATGCCGGCGATGCCGGCGACGAGCCAATAGGCATGGGAGAGGTCGTAGCGGGGATCGAGTCCGAGGGCGGTGATGCTGGCGGCGGAGCGGATGTTGCCGACGCCGGTGCAGATGCCGATGACGCCGTTGGAACCTTCGCGGACGGGGCGCCAGGCGCCTGCGACGGGATGAGAGCCGGAGAGTTGTTCGCGTTCGACCCAGAGTTGGAATTCGCCGGGTTTGTCGCCGGTATCCTCACCGATCTCGAAGAGGGTGACGATGACGACCTTGACGGGGATGGGCGTGGGTTGGGGACGGGTGGAAGGGGTGGTGGCGCAGGAGGTGGCGAGGAGCAGGAAAGTGAGGAGGCAAAGGGGGAGATGTTTCATGGGAAGAAGCGGGGATGAACGGAGTCTCGTCACCTCGACTGCCCCCGCGGAGGAGGGGTTGAGGAAGGCGCGCTCCCCCCCGGTTGACGAGGGGGAGCGCGGGATGGATTGGATGGGGGTTCGTGACCCCGCCACGGGGAGGCGGGTCAGAACTTGAAGGTCATGCGTGCTTCGGCGCGGAACGGGAGGTCGGCGACGATGGATTCATTGCCATAGACGGCATTGGGAGCGCTCCAGTTCTTCTCGTCGGTGACGTTGAGGAGCATGAGGCGGGCTTCCCAGCGTGGGCTGGCATAGAACACCGTGAGATCGACGGTGTACTGGGGTGGGATGACCAGGGTACCGGCGACGTTGTTGTTGATGTCGGAGGTGAACACCAGGTTCGCGGACACTCCGAGACCCTTGTAGATCTTGTAGGTGGCGAGGAAGTTGAGGAGGTGTTCGGGGACGCCCTGGCGACGGAAGCTGTTGCCGGACTGGGCAAAGAACCGGTCACCGGGAGAGGTGAGGGAGGTATTGCCGACATCGAACTGCGGGGCGTTGACGGTGGAGTCGAGGTAGGAATAGCCGAGGGTCAGGTAGAACTGACGGGTGGGTTGGTAATTGACCTCGAACTCCACGCCCTGGGTTTCGAACTCGACGAGGGACCGGTCGAGTTGTGCATCGGCGCGGGTCTGTTGGAACACGGCGGCACCGAGGAAGAGGCGACCGTCGAAGAGGGAGTACTTGGTGCCGAACTCGAACAACTCGGCTTCGTTGCGCAGGTTTCGGTTCTGGAAATTGGCATTGCCAGCGGTGGTGAAGCCGCCGCCGTTGCCAGTGGAACCGACCGGGTTCTGCGACCAGTTGTAGGTGAAGTAACCGGTGAGGGTGGGCAGGAACTTGTAGAGCGCGGAGGCGTTGGCGCTGGGCAGGCCGACCACGGTGGAATCGCCCGGGAGGAATCCGGCGGGGTCCTCGTAATCCAGGCTGACCATGTTGAGGCGGCCGCCGGTGAGGATCGAGAACTTGTCGGTGAGCTGCCAGTCCTGTTGATAGAACGGGCCGAAGAAGATGGCGGTGGAGATGCCGGAATCGCCGTTGTCCGGGGTATAGAACCGTCCGGGATGTCCGGGGACGGGCACCGAGGTGAACGGATTGGGGAAGTTGACCGAGTTGTAGATGTTGATGAACTCGCGATCCCGGGTGAGGTCCCAGACGTTGGCGGGCTCGGAGAAGAAGTCGTTGAAGGCCCGGACGTACTGGTAGCGGAAGTCAGCGCCGAGATTGATGTCGACCTTGTCGAAGTCGAAGCGGAACTCGGTGCGGTTCTCGATGCTCCAGCTCGGGTCGATGATCTCCGAGTAGTAGTACGAGGATTCCGTCTGACGGTCGACATAGCGGAACAGGGTGTTGTTGGCGATGTCGAGGACGGGCGAGGCGTGGAAGGTCTGCACGGCCTGCGCGTTGTAGCTGAAGCCTTCGGAATCATCCCCAGGCCTGAGCAGACGGACGCGACGGTTCAGTTTCTCGACGGGGCCGAGGGCGATGCTGTTGACGGCGGGGAAGCCGGAGACGACCCAGCGACTGTTCTGGGGATCGGAGATGGGGGCGGGTGTGCCGGAGACGACATTGATGTTGCCGAAGGAGATGGGTGTGCCGCTGGCATCGACGTACCCGAACGGATAGGCGCCGAAGTCGGGGGCGGGGTTGTTGTTGACGCCGGTCTGATAGAGGCCGTGGTCGATGAGGTCCTGGGTGGGCCGGTTGACGCCGAAGTTCTCGGTGTAATTGGCCCAGAACCATTCGGTGTTGAAGAACAGTTCATACTGTTCGTTGGGCATCCAGGAGAGGGCGGCATAGGCGGCCTGGGTCTTGCGGAAGCCGTCGTAGTAATAGCTTCCCGAGTTCTCGCCGGAATAACTCGCGCGCCAGGCGGCCTTCTTGCCAGGGAGCGGCCCGCCGGCATCGGCGGTCCAACGCCATTGATCGAACATGCCGACGGTGCCGGACACCTCGCCGCGGAAGTCGTCGAAGTAGGGTCGTTTGGTGATGAGATCGACGTAGCCGCCGACGTACTGGGAGGGGCCGTAGACGGAGGAG
>CAZDYB010000052.1:8947-14039 GCA_964509045.1 uncultured Akkermansia sp. | reverse complement strand
CCCGGGTGCGATGTGGCAATGGTCAGGACTGACCCCTGACCGTTCATTCGGACGTGTCCTGGGCGAGCCAGTCCCGGAAGGAGCGATCGGAAACGCGGACGCGCCGGCGCATCTCGGCTACCATCCGCCGCCAGTGTGGAGCAAGGAAGCGGGGATGATCCAGGCTCTCCAACGCATACTTCCCCGTCGCCCGTGACGGGTCGAGCGTCTCCACGATCACTTGTTCCCTGCGGTTGTCCGCGAGTTGGAGGAACGCCCCGTCCGGCGCGACGATCTTTGCATCACCGGCGGACCACTTGCCGCCTCCCTGCGGGCCCACCGAGTTGGCGAACACATAGTAGACAGCGTTCTCGAAGGCGCGGACTGGGATTCCGTCCCGGCCACGGCGCTTGGTCCGTGAGACTGCCAACTCATCCATGCCGGCGTTGGGATGAAAGACAATCTTGGCGCCGGCCATGACGGGCAGCCGGATCAGTTCCGGGTAGCGGCGCTCGTGACAGATCATGGCCGTCGCCGGAATGCCCTCGAGCGAGAACATCGCGAGGCTGTTGCCAGGTGTGAACCATTGGCGATCCGCCTCCACAAGCTGGCACTTGGCATAGGTGTGGACGAGCCGTCCGCGTCGGTCGAACACGACCAGCGCATTGTAGAGCCGGCGCCCTGAGAAGATCGGACTGCCAACGAGCAGGTTGACCCGGAGTCTGGCGGCAATGGCTGCGACCGAGCGGAGGGTCTGGCGGATTGCGCCAGGATCCAGCGCCCCGAAGTCGCAGGCATAGCCGGTGGTGGCGCACTCGGGAAACAGCACGGCGTCGGCACCGTCTGCCGCAGACTGAATGGCGGCGCGCTCGATCTTCTCCAGATTCCCCGCGATGGAATCGGCGAAGATCATCTGGACGGCCGCGACGCGCAGGCGTTGAGGTGTCGGGTTCGGCACCGTTGGGAATCGGTTCATGCGTCGAGCTTCTTCTCGGTGGTGTCCGGCGCCCACCCGATGACGATGAGGCCGAGGAGGTAAATCAGTCCGCAGGTCGCGCCGACCTTCGGATACGAGCCGCCCATCGCGGCGAAGAGCGCGCCGGCGGCCAACACACCCAGTGCGGTGGCGAAACGGCCAACGTTGTAGGCGATGCCGCTTCCGGCGGCACGGACGCGTGTCGGGAAGAGTTCCGGCAGATAAAGCGGCAGCCAGCCAAAGAACAGCGTGGCCACGAAACCCTGTGCGAACACGATCGGCAGGAATGACCCCTGCAACGGCGCCGTGCCGAGGAACATCAACGAAGTGAGGGCCGTCGCCGCCGCACTGATGACTGCGTAGGCGCGCCGGCGACCCAGCCACGTGGCAAATTGCGCGCCGAGGAAACTCCCCAGCACTGCACCCAACGCCCACCAACCCTGCGTCAGCGCCTTGTATCCGGGCGCGGTGGCGCCACCCACCCGGTCCGCCCACGGAATCATCCACTTGCTCGCCGCCCACGCGCCGACCATGGGGATGGAACCGATGAGAATGCCGATCAACGTGACGCGAAGCAGGGGCGGGCTGAAGAGTTGGCGCAGCGGCGAGGTCACGCCCCCGGAATTTCCACCCGGGGAACGTGCAGGTGGACCCTGCCCACCACCACGAGAGGCCAGCCACAACGGCGATTCCGGAATCACCGTCAGCGCCAGCAGGCCGAGCACGGCGGGCGCGGCGGCGAGTTGAAAGATCCACCGCCAGGAATCCGGCGTGATGGGCCAGACCCGGGCAATCTGGGACAGCATGAGGATGCCGCCATTCAGGGCCGCACCCATGAGCCCGGCGATGATGGGCCGTGACTTGTCGGGCCAGCACTCCGCGGCGAGCGCCACCGCGTTCGGCCAAACCCCGCCGACACCGAGACCAACCATGAATCGGAGCACCAGCATCTGTTCCTGGGTCCGCACGAACGCACCGAGACCGGCGAAGATGGAGTAGAAAAGGACACTGACGCCGAGCGCTCGCGTGCGACCCATCCGGTCTCCCAGACTGCCCAGAAAGATTCCTCCGATCGCCGCGCCCAGCATCAGTGCCGCCGTGAAGCGCGCGAACCAGTCGCCGCCGAGCGTCGGCGTGAAGGCATCCCCGAGCAGACTCCGCGATACGGAAAGCGATGCCACGGGCATCAGACCCAGTTCGACACCGTCAAACAGCAACGCGCCGATGGCGGTGAACAGCACGACAAGGCGGACGTGCGGAGGCAGCGTGGGCGCACTCATGACTCAGCCCGATTTCCCGTGGCAACACCCCGGGGAGCCTTCAGACGGGCTCTCCGAAGGTGGCCTTGGTGGACGCAGCACCTCGATGATGGCGCTGTTGTCCTGCTCGCCCAGTCCCGCAGCCTCGGCCTGCTCCATGAGCCGGCGATGGGTTTCGGTCAACGGCAGCGCGAGGCCGGCCGCGCGCGCCGCGTCCAGCATGAGACGCACATCTTTCAGGTGCTGGACAAGGCGGGCCTGCACCGAGAAATCGCGCTCCACCATCTTGCGTCCCTTCACGTCCATGGCTCGCGAGTAGGCAGGGCTGCCTACCATCACTTCCAACGCGGCGGCGGACGACACCCCAAGCGCCTCGGCAAAGGCGAGTCCCTCGGCAAGGACTGCACGGTTCAAGCCCAGCACGAGATTGGTGATCAACTTCATCCGCGACGCGCTGCCGCAGGGGCCGACATGAAAGACCTTCCGGCCCATCACCCGCCACAGATCCGCGCACGCCGCAATCGCGGCGTCATCACCACCGAGCAAAACGGTGGCCTCGCCGGCACGGGTCTGCTGGCTGGAGCCGGAAATGGGTGCATCCATGTAATGCACTCCCCGAGCCGCCAGGCGCGCTCCCAGCGCCGCCGTCTGAACCCCATCTCCGGTCGTCGTGTCGATCAGGATCTGGCCTGCGTGCAGAACGGCGTCGAACCTGGCCAGCACGGCTTCCACCACGTCGGTCGTGTAAAGGCTGATGAGGACCCGCCGACAGTCCGCCAGCGGATTGTCGCTCCATTCGGCACCGCGGGCGATCAGCGGGACGGACTTCTCGCGCGTCCGGTTCCACACCACCACGCCGAAGCCGTGCTCCAGCAACCGCTCGGCGAGCGCAGTGCCCATCAGGCCCAGGCCGATGACGCCAATGCACTCTCTCTCCTCGGGCGGGGACATGCGCCAGCATTGCGGGCCAACGGCCGGATCAGCCAATGCAAAATTACCGAACCCATGCCCGCCCCGGCTTTGGGGAAGGGGTCAGGAAAGGGTCAGTCCTCATCATTGACACCAGCGGGATTGCCTTGGGGTTTCGACGCTGCCTTCGGCAGGCCTGAGGGGTGGGTCCACGTCCTCATCCCGTGCCGGTCCGGGATCCAGGCCAACGGCATGGGTGTCTCCCGGCGGACCCGCCACACGATCCTTAGCCGGAACGATGCAGTTGGGAGGAAAGTGGCGGCGCAGCAGATTCTTTCGCAGGCCGAGGAGTGAGCGAGGCGTCCCGCAACGCGGGATAACGAGCGAACGACGAAGGCATTGCGGAAGAAGATCCAGCCGGAACGACCGATCCGACTGCATCGTTCCGGCTTAGCTTTCCGGCATCGCCCTTGCGCAGCCGGGACAGAATGCCTTCAGCCGAGTCCGGCTTCCCCAACCCCCTTCAGACCAACCGGTCCGCCTCCAATTCCGGCATCCGGCAGAGGCTGTGAACCTGCCAGTCGGTCCTGATGCAGGCCTTGCTCGACCGGATCCGTGCAATGGAGATCCCGGGCAGGGACGGAGGAGACGCGGATCCGCTGACTGCCGCCATGGTGGAGCCACAGTGGTCTTCGTCAGGCGTGACCAGCAGGTGGACGTTGCAACCGGACGCTGCCGCACGGCACGCGTTGGATGCGAAGATCTCGAGCATCGGAGGCGATGCTGCTGTCCAGCCGTGACGAACGACTGATCACCGTGGCGGAAGGAGTATAAAAACCGCGCGCGGTTCGCTGGCCCGGGAATATCTGGAGCCCAGCGCCCTCTGGAATGGTGGAAAGAACTGGAATGAAGAAGAACATTCTCATGCTCATCGCCTTCGCCACAGTCTTCGCGATCGGCACCGCCTGTTTCACGCCATCCTCGAAGCAGGATCCGGGTGCGCCGGCTCAGGGTCCGACTGCCGTCCCCGGCCGCTGACCGGCACATGAAACCAGAACCACAGGCCGGCGAGTCCCGAACTGTGCTGGCGGATGCCTGGGCGCGGCTGCCTGATTCCTTACGCCTGCCGACGCAGTTCCTTGGACGTCACTACGCGGGCTGCGGCGCAACCATCGGCGCGATGCCGAAGTGCGATTTCGCCTGCGCGGGCTGCTATCTGGGCGAGGACTCCAACCGCGCGAAACCGCTGCCGCTCGACGCGGTTTTCGGGCAATTGCGACTCATCCGTAAATGGCTCGGCCCGGCGGGCAACGTACAGATCACGGATGGCGAGGTTTCCCTGCGCTCGGAGTCGGAGTTGTGCGCCATCATCCGACACGCGCGCGGCCTGGGGCTGGTTCCGATGCTGATGTCCCACGGGGAGACCTTCCGCCGCAAACCTGGCCTGCTCGAACGGCTCATGACCGAGGCCGGCCTCACCGAGGTGAGCATCCATGTGGACACGACCCAGCGCGGACGGCGCGACCGGTTCGCGCTTGCGCGCAGCGAGTCGGACCTGGATCCGCTTCGCGAGGAGTTCGCGGACATGATCCGCGCCGCGCGCCGAAGGACGGGCCTCCGCCTCGAGGCCGCCTCGACGCTCACCGTCACGCGCGAGAATCTCGAAGGTGTGCCGGGTGTGGTTCGCTGGTTTCTTGCCAATGCCGACGCGTTCAAGATGGTCAGCTTCCAACCGCTGGCCGACGTGGGGCGCACGAACAAGCTCCTGCGCGGAGTCCATCCCGATGAGCTCTGGGAAAGGATTGCCGCGGGGGCGGGCGATCCGGCACTGCGGCGCGGCGAGGGCTATCTGGGCCATCCCGGGTGCACACGCTTTGTGCAGGGAATCGTGCCCAGGACCCGCACCGTGGGCAGTCCAACCCTGGTGCCGCTTTATCGGAACGATGATCCGCTGGAGATGAGGCTGCTG
>CAZDYB010000052.1:0-8910 GCA_964509045.1 uncultured Akkermansia sp. | reverse complement strand
CGCGTCGGAGGCGAATCGTTCCGGTTGGATGACGCCGCCGCACGGCTGCGGCGTGTGCTTCGTTTCGCACGGCGACACAGTGGATTCGCGGTGACGCAGTTGCTGCCGCATGCCCTTCGCTTGTGGCGCCGGGCAGGGACGTTCCGGGTCAACTATTTCTGCATCGTGAGCCATCATTTCATGAACGCCAACGAACTCGCCGCTCCCGAGGGTCGCGAACGGGTGGACGCGTGCGCCTTCAAGGTGCCGGTCGGCGGAAAGCTCGAATCCATGTGCGTCGTCAACGCGCTCGGCCTGCGCGATCAGGTCTATCGGGGTGAGACGCCCGGTGACCCCTCCACGATCCGGCCCGAACCGGAACAGAGCTTCGCCGGCACATGACCGCCTACGGATTCTTCGCGGCGGCAGGCGCGGTGACGGCCATCTCGTGGCTGCGGGCGCGTCATCGCGGGATGGGTCTGTCCGAGAACGACTTCTGGTCCGCGCTGTGGTGGTTGACCGCGGGCGCGATCATCGGAGCGAAGGCGCTCTTCCTCGCCCTCGGCTGGCGGCACTACGTGTCGGGCGAACTACGTTTCTGGGCGGATTTCGGGACGGGCTTTGTGTTTTTCGGCGGCCTCTTCGGCGCGGCGCTGGTTGGCGGGTTGTTTGCGCGACTGCGGCGACTCAGCTTCGTCCGTGGGGCGGATTTCTTCGGCGTTGCATTGCCGTTGGGCCATGCCATCGGACGCCTCGGCTGTTACTGCCAGGGTTGCTGTGGCGGACGTCACGGCCATCCGGTGCAACTCTACGAAAGCGCCGGATTGCTGTTCATCGCCTGGCTCGTCAACAGGGCCTTGACTGCGGTGGAGGGACAACGACTCCCGCGCGGTTCGGCCTTCTCCACATATCTCGTGGTGTATGGCTTCCTGCGGCTGATGCTCGATCCGATGCGCGCGGATGGTCGGCCTGAACGCTTCCTCGGCCTGTCGCATCAACAGGGAATCGCGTTGGTGCTGGTGCTCGCCGGTATCGGGGGCGCGGCCTGGTTGATGCGTGGGGAACGGCCCGTGATCACTGTTTCTGCTCGTTGAGTGCCCAGTCGTAGTCGGTGAACCGCACCTTCACCTTCGCCGGGTCACCCATTGCGCTGCGTTGGGCGTCGGGGAGGAACGGCTTCACGTAGGCTGCCAGCGAACCCGCGGGCGTCGTGAAGTCTTCGGCATACCACTTGAAGATCGGCGAGAGATACAGGGTGCCCTTCGCGGCCTCGAAGCGGTTCTTCTCTGCGCTTCCGAGAAACTGCCGCGTCTGATCTTCGAGTTGTCGATCCAAGCGCGCGCCAACATACGGCTCGTCTCGCAGTGGCGGGCAGCCCAGGGCCGCGCACACCAGGGCGAAGTGGATGCGCGGCTCTCGGAATTGCTTGCGGATGATGTTGTTCTCCAGATGGGTGAGCGTCATGACCTGCCCGTCATGGCGCACAATCAACTCACGCCAGGCCGCGCCTGGCAGGACGCCGATGCTCCGGATGCCCTTTACCGGATACCTGTTCGCGATCAGCCGCAGCGTCTGGGCGTTGTAGAGGTTCAGCAGCAGGGCCAGTCGATCCACCTCGCTCCATTGGGCAAACTCTGCCGACGGCACTTCGGCGATCTCGCGCAGATACGCGTCCAGATCCCCGGGCTCTGCCTTTAGCCCCGCGTAATCCACAAGTGAGGACTTCACGAACGTCCTCAACACCCTGGCGTAGCGTTCATGACTCTGGTCAAACTCCGCAGCGGACAGCGGGCGGAGCGACACGGCGAGGACCAGCAGCGCGGCGAGCAGCCATGTCGACCGTCGGAGGAGGAGGGTGGCGTTCATCTCCATTCCATGAGCGACGAATCCTCCGCGCTATTCCCAAAGCCTTGGCCAGAACTCCAAGGGGTGCGTCATTTCGTGGATTGGAACACCAGATTGACATGCGACCAGAACTGGCTGCTGATGGAACTGTCAGAGCCCGGACGGATCCCGTCGATCATGAGCCTCCCTGATCCCATAGTCCGCCGGTCTTCCCGTCCTTGGCGGCAAGGCCGTGCCCTGTGGGTCGGGGTGCTGCTCGCCTTGGTCATGGGGTGGGCGGGATGGCAGAGCGGATGGCTTCGACCAGTAGAACGGTTCCGCATCCGGGACGGGCGAACCTTCCGCGTGCTGGCCACCCGTGTGGGCACCAACCTGACTGGTCCGACCGACGGTTGGAATCGACTGGGGCGCTGGGCCGACCAACGGGTTGGCCTTCCGAGGTGGGTGCCGCTCGACCGGACACCGTTGCAGCGATTTGTGACTCCCCATCCGCGCCTTGGCATCTGGATCAGCGAGGAATTCCCCGATCCAACGAAGGCGGTGGGCCGCGGACAGTTCTTCGACCCGGTCCCTCTCTTCAATCCCGGTGAACGGGCGGGACATTTTGATCGGCGACATTCTGCTGGCACCTGGGACTTCGTCCTGTTGTTGCATCACTATCCCCGGCGACGGCCGGAGTTTGATCTGGGCTTGAAGCTTTCGTCCTCGCCTGGGGAACCGCATGGGGAACCCATGGAGATGCTGCGGGTGGTGAATCCAGAGCCCTTTCGCGGTCCGACCTGGGTGCCGGAGAGCCTTCCGGCAACGCGTCAATCGAAAGGGATGACCTTCCGGTTGCTCGACGCCACGACCATTGGCAGGGGGTTCACCACCAAGGCCGGTGACCGCGTGAACCTGAGGGATACCGTCATTGTCTGGGACAACGGAGACCTGCCCGACCATCCGGTCCAGGTCTTCGACTGCATGCTCTCTGATCCCGGCGGCAACCGCATCCGGTGGGTCGAATCGGATGGATCAAGGACCAACACCCGGATCCAGCTCCCTGGCGGATTGTTCTTTGATGAACCGGCCTGGCGGTTGGAGGTGGCGGTCAACACCCGTCCGGATGGGCCGCCGATCGAGATCGTCCATTCACCACCGCTGCTGATCACCACGATAGTGCCGTCTCCGGCGGACGAAGACGCTGCCATCGACCTGAAGCCGGTCTACAACCAGATACCCGAAGTCTCGTTTCAAGGAGTGACGGTGCCAGAGGCGACCTTCTCCCGGGTGCGGGTCAGCGAATGGGACGAGGATCGCCCCAAGACACTCAGCCTGAGCTACGAGATCCCGGATCTGCCGATGGGAACGCGGATCGACCTGGCATCCGTCCAGGACGATCTTGGCCAGGTCTGGAGGGTTGATTCCTCCCAGCACTCCTTCGACATGTGGGACCCGTCTGGAGGCAGCCGATCCTGCTGGATCCGGCTTTCCCCTGAATCAACCCAGGTCACCCGACCACGGCACCTGAAGGCGGTCTTTGAGATCCGTCAGGATACCGTCCTCCGGTTCCATGTCGCGCCGCAGTTCAGGAGTGAACGGTTGAAGGACCATGAACTTCCCTGGCCGCTGCAACCCCAACCGGCTGGGAACCCGCCCGGGCACAAAAAAGCGGGGTGACGACGGGCAGTCGTCACCCCGCAAAATGGGTCGAGGGTTCAGGGCAATTCGGTCGAACCCATCAGGAAACGGTCGCATTCGCGGGCGGCGCCGCGGCCCTCGTTGAAGGCCCAGACCACGAGGCTCTGGCCTCGGCGACAATCCCCGGCAGCGAACACCTTGGGGATGGTGGTGTGATACTTGCCGTGCTCGGCCTTGATGTTGGAGCGGGGATCCCTTTCCACACCGAGGGCTTCGAGCAGCGGCTGTTCGGGCCCGAGGAATCCCATGGCGAGCAGGACCAACTGGGCCGGGACCACGCGGTCGGTACCGGGCACATCCACCGGGATGAACTGACCCTTCTCGTTCTTCTCCCACCGGATCTCCACCAGATGCACGCCCGCGACATTGCCGGCGTCATCGCTGATGAACTTCTTGGCGGTGGTGAGGTAGACGCGGGGATCTGAACCGAACCGGGCGGCGGCCTCTTCCTGGCCGTAGTCCATCTTGTAGACCTTGGGCCACTCGGGCCACGGATTGTCCTGGGCGCGGGTCTCGGGCGGACGCGGCAGGATCTCGACCTGGATCAGGCTCTTGCAGCCGTGTCGCATGGAGGTTCCGACACAATCGGTTCCGGTGTCACCACCGCCGATGATGATGACGTCCTTGCCTTCGGCGGAGATGGGAGGAGCGGACTTGTCGAGGAGGGCCTTGGTATTGCCGTGGAGAAACTCCATGGCGAAGTGGATCCCCTTGAGCGGACGACCTTCGATGGGGAGATCGCGGGGCTTGGTCGCTCCGGTGCAGATCACCACGGCATCGTAATCCTCCATCAACTGTGCCGCGGGTTGGTCCTTGCCGACCTCGCAGTTGCAGCGGAAGGCGACGCCTTCCTTTTCCATCTGCCGCAACCGACGGCGCACGACCTTTTCCTTGTCCAACTTCATGTTGGGGATGCCGTACATGAGAAGGCCGCCGGGGCGGTCGGCGCGTTCAAAGACGGTGACCCAGTGACCGGCGCGATTGAGCTGTGCGGCGGCACTGAGGCCGGCGGGGCCGGAACCGATGACGGCGACCTTCTTGCCGGTGCGCTTCTTGGGAGGCTCGGGCTTCACCCAGCCTTCCTCCCAACCGCGATCGATGATGGTGCACTCGATGTTCTTGATGGTGACCGGCGGCGCATTGATGCCGAGCACGCAGGAACCTTCGCAGGGTGCGGGGCAGACCCGGCCGGTGAACTCCGGGAAGTTGTTGGTCTTGTGCAACCGATCCAGGGCCTCACGCCAGAGGCCGCGATAGATCAGATCGTTCCACTCCGGGATCAGATTGTTGATCGGGCAGCCGGAAGCCATGCCGCTGATCAACGATCCGTTGTGGCAGAATGGTATCCCGCAATCCATGCACCGGGCGGCCTGCTGACGCAGGCGATCGTCCTCCATGTGCTCGTGGAACTCATTCCAGTCCCGGATGCGTTTCACTGCGCTGCGGTCGAGCGGCAGTTCTCGGATGTACTCTAGGAATCCTGTGGGCTTGCCCATGTCGTCTGTCTCGTTCGGATTAAGTCTGTTCGTTTCCCGTGTATGTCCGGATATCAACCGCCTCCCACGCGCGAGGCATCCTTTGAATTGGCTTCAAAAGCCCGGTTCAAGGCGTCGTCACCCGTCAAACCCTCAGCCTGGGCCTTCTTCAACGCGGCCAAAACCCGCTTGTAATCCCTCGGCATCACCTTGACGAACATCGGAAGGTAACGATCCCACTCCGCCAACACCTGGGCGGCCCGGGTGCTGCGGGTGTTGATGGCATGTTCCTGGATGATCGCCTTGAGTTCGGCGGCATCCTCGGCATCGGGCGTTTCCAACCCCACCATCTGTCCGTTGCAGCGTTTCGCGAAGTCACCCGCTTCATCCAGGATGAAGGCGACGCCGCCGGACATGCCTGCTGCGAAGTTCCGGCCGGTCGGTCCCAGCACCACCACGCGACCACCGGTCATGTACTCACAACCATGATCGCCCACCGCCTCGACCACGGCCGTCACGCCGGAGTTCCGGACGGCGAACCGTTCGCCGGCCATGCCCCGGATGTACACCTGACCGCTCGTCGCCCCGTACAACGCCACGTTGCCGACGATCATGTTCTTCTCCGCCGCGAAAGTGCTCGCCGCCGGCGGATGCAGGATGAGTTTCCCGCCACTCAAACCCTTGCCGAAGTAGTCGTTGGCATCGCCATCCAACACGAAGGTCATGCCCGGTGGCAGGAACGCGCCGAAACTCTGACCGGCACTGCCCTTGAAGGTCAGGTGGATCGTATCCTCGGGAAGGCCCGCCGAACCATGCCGCCGGGTCAGTTCGCTGCCGGTGATGGTTCCCACCACCCGGTTCACGTTCCGGACCTGAACCGTTTCCCGAACCTTCTCGCCCCGCTCGATCGCGGGCCGGCACAGTTCCAACAGGGTGGTGACGTCGAGGGACCGGTCGATGCCATGATCCTGACTCATCTGGCAGTACTGGCCGATCTCGGGTCCGACTTCGGGCTGGTAGAGGATCTTGCTGAAGTCGACGCCCTTGGCCTTCCAGTGCTCGACCGCCTGACGAGCTTCGAGGCGGTCGGTGCGACCGACCATCTCGTTCAGGGTACGGAACCCGAGTTGGGCCATGATCTCGCGGACTTCCTGGGCGATGAACCGCATGAAGTTCACGGCATGGGCCGGGTCACCGGTGAAACGCTTGCGCAACTCCGGATCCTGCGTGGCCACACCCACCGGGCAGGTGTTCAGGTGACACACCCGCATCATGATGCAGCCCAGCGCCACCAGGGGTGCCGTGGCGAATCCGAACTCCTCCGCACCCAGCAACGCGGCGATCACGACGTCGCGACCCGTCTTCAGCTGGCCGTCGGTCTCCACCACGATGCGCGATCGCAGGTTGTTCAGCACCAGTGTCTGGTGCGTCTCCGCCAGACCCAGCTCCCACGGGATCCCCGCGTGCTTGATCGAGGTCTGGGGTGAAGCGCCGGTGCCGCCGTCGAATCCGGAGATCAACACCACATCCGCATGCGCCTTGGCCACGCCGGCAGCGATGGTTCCCACGCCGACCTCGGACACCAGCTTCACGCTGATCCGGGCGTCGCGATTGGCATTCTTCAGGTCATGGATCAACTCCGCCAGATCCTCGATGGAGTAGATGTCATGGTGCGGCGGCGGTGAGATGAGGCCGACGCCGGGAGTCGAGTGCCGGGTCTTGGCGATCCAGGGATAGACCTTGGTGCCGGGCAACTGACCGCCTTCACCGGGCTTGGCGCCCTGAGCCATCTTGATCTGGATCTCGCGCGCACTCACCAGGTACTGGCTGGTCACACCGAAACGTCCGGAGGCCACCTGCTTGATCGCAGAGTTCTTGGAGTCCCCATTCGCCATCGGGATGAACCGTTCGGGATCCTCGCCGCCTTCCCCGGTGTTGGACTTGCCGCCCAACCGGTTCATGGCAATGGCCAGCGACTCATGCGCTTCCTTGGAGATCGAGCCGTAGCTCATCGCCCCGGTCTTGAACCGTTTCACGATCGATTCCACCGACTCCACCTCCTCGATGGGGATCGGCGTGGCCGGCTTGAAATCCAGCAGGCCGCGCAGCGTGCACCAGTGCTTGAACTGTTCATCCACCTGCCGGGAATAATCCTTGAAGGCGGCGTAATTGCCGGTGCGGACCGCCTTCTGCAAGCGATGCACGGTTTCCGGATTGAACAGGTGATACTCCCCTTCACGCCGCCACTGATACTGGCCGCCGACATCCAGGGTGACCGACTTGAACTTGCGATCCGGGAAGGCCTTGCGATGCCGGATCTCGACTTCGCGGGCGATTTCCTCCATGCCGACGCCTTCGACCCGGGTGGAGGTCCAGCAGAAGTACTTGTCGATGACGGCCTCGCTGATGCCGACCGCTTCGAAGATCTGGGCGCCGCGATAGGATTGGATGGTGGAGATGCCCATCTTGGAAGCCACCTTCACGACGCCCTTGGTGGCAGCCTTGACGAAGTTCTTGCACGCCGTCTTGTGGTCCACTCCCACCAACAAGCCCTGTTGGATCAGGTCATCAATCGACTCGAAGGCCAGGTAGGGATTGATCGCGCCGCAGCCGTATCCGAGCAGCAGCGAGAAGTGATGCACCTCGCGCGGCTCAGCCGATTCGAGCACCAGGCCGACCCGGGTCCGGGTGCCCTTGCGGATCAGGTGATGATGCAGGCCGCTGACCGCCAGGAGGGCGGGGATGGGGGCGTTCCTTGGACCGGTACCCCGATCCGACAGGATGAGGATAGTGGCGCCGTCCTCAATGGCCCGGCTCGCCTTTCGGAAGAGGTCTGCCAGGGCCTTCTCCAGACCCTTCGCCCCGCGATCCACCTTGTAGAGGATCGGCAGGGTGACCGAGCGGTATCCGGCCTGGTCGATGTGCTTGAGCTTGGCGAATTCCTCGTTGGTGAGGACGGGATACTTGAGCTTGATCAACTGGCAGCTCTCGGGCTCGGGCTCGAGCAGGTTCCGCTCGGTGCCGATCGTGGTCTCCGCGCTGGTGACAATCTCCTCGCGGATGCAGTCGATGGGCGGATTGGTGACCTGGGCGAACAACTGCTTGAAGTAGTTGTAAAGCGACTGCGGTTGGTCGGAGAGCACCGCCAACGGCGTGTCCGTACCCATCGAACCGATCGCTTCCACGCCATCACGGGCCATCGGAACCATCAGCAACCGGAGATCCTCGAAGGTGTATCCGAAGGCCAACTGCCGTTGCAGGACCGATGCCCGCTCACCGCCGTCGTCCACCTTCCGCTCGGGCAAGGTCGCCAGATCGACCGTGAACTGGTTCAGCCACTGCCGGTAAGGCTGTTCCCGCGAGATCTCTTCCTTGATCTCTTCGTCGGCCACGATCCGCCCCTGCTCGGTATCGATGTAGAACATGCGACCCGGCTGGAGGCGTCCTTTCTCGGCGATGTTTTCCGGTGCGATGTCGAGAACCCCCACCTCGGAGGCCATGACGACGAGATCGTCCTTGGTGACGTAATACCGTGAGGGCCGCAAACCGTTGCGATCCAGGGAAGCGCCGATCCGGACACCGTCGGTGAAGGCGATGCAGGCCGGGCCATCCCACGGTTCCATCAGACACGAATGATATTCGTAGAACGCCTTCTTCTCATCGCTCATCGACTCGTGGTTCGACCACGGCTCGGGGATCATCATCATCATCGCGTGCGGCAGGGAACGGCCGGCGAGCACGAGGATCTCGAGGACATTGTCGAACATGGCGGAGTCACTGCCATTGGGATCGACGACGGGGAGGATCTTCTGGATGTCCTCGCCAAACAGGCCCGATGCGAACAGGGCCTCGCGGGCGTGCATCCAGTTGATGTTGCCGCGCAGGGTGTTGATCTCGCCGTTGTGCGCGATGTAGCGGAAGGGGTGGGCGA
>CAZDYB010000051.1:0-14205 GCA_964509045.1 uncultured Akkermansia sp. | reverse complement strand
AGAGGAAAGGGTCAGTCCTCACTTTTGACACTGCCAGGGGTGCGTTGGCGTTCTGATTCCTGGGCTCGGCGATTCCCTCAGTCGCAACCATGCAGTAGCGGTCTCGTGCGGAGACGCAGAGGCGCGGAGAGAGACTGGAAGACGGGAGTCCGGGAACCCCGGAAGGGACTTACCGAGGGGTCACTCGATGCCGGTGATTGACCGGGTCATCTTCCCTGCGTCGCCGCCTCTCTGCGGAGTCATTCTCCATCTTCCAACTGCATGGATACGGCTTGGCCGCTTGTGTCAAAAGTGAGGGCTGACCCGAGTGGCGCTTATTATGTTGCCGCCTCAATTGCGCAATCTCTTTTTATAGCAATGCAGAACTAGGGAGATGTTGTTTTTCGGGCGCTCTCAATGATTGCTGCATGGGAGGCTTGAGCTGAGGCCATTCTCTCCTCGGGGTTCATAGAAAGATGAGAAGAAATTGCTTCAGCGCTTCTCACCAAGTCTGTCAGGCGTTGATTATAATACTCGCCGACAATCTGGGTGACCTCAGGAGGCAGCTCCCGCGAAAGGGTTTCAAGTGCGGCCGTCGGACCCCGGGGCATCGCTCGCCGATCTCCCTCAGCCCCGGGCTGTGATCTTCCGGCCCGTTGGGCCTCGAGGCCGGCCTGAACCTTCTCCGACAGTATCGCTGCAAAGACTTGATTTTTCGTAGCTGAGTCAGTCGGAAAGCCCCCGCGCGAGGGCTCATTCCTGCGCTTGAGAACGGGTTTGACCGCGATGATCGGAGCGATACCATTTCGGTATCATGGCTTCGTTGTTGATCAAGAACATCCCGCCACGGCTCCATGCCCGACTGAAGCGGCAGGCTGCAGCGAATCGGCGCTCCCTCAACAGTGAGACCATTTGCTTGCTTGAAGAGGCCGTTGCGGGTGGCGCAAAGGCTCCTGTGGCCGTTGCGGCGCCCGCCGATGCTTTCGAGGGTACCTGGGAAGACATACTCGCCAAGGTTCCTCCCGAAGTTGCCGAGCGCCTTCGCGCCGTGACCAGGCTTCGGGAGAGCCTGGCGGCCCGCGGCGTGGACTTTGAAGGATGGATGAGGATGGCCCGTGACTCGCGCCGCTGAACCATGTTTCTCGACACCAACTATCTGATTGCCAGCGGGAGATCTGGCTCGTCGGCGGCGGTGCAGGTGGACGAATGGATTCTGAAGGGGGAGCCACTCCACGTTTCGGCAATCGCATGGTCGGAGTATCTTTGTGGACCACTCCACCCGTCCGAAGAACAGGCGTCCCGTGCCCTGCTCCAGGGTGTTCACCCGGTGAGCGAAGCCATCGCGACCTTCGCGGCCCAGCTTTTCAATCAAACCGGACGTCGTACCCGGTCTCTGTCGGATTGCATCATCGCCGCCACGGCTATCCTGGCCCGGGAGCCTCTCGCCACCCTGAATGTCGCCGACTTTCGTCCGTTTGAGTCGTTCGGTCTGATCCTGGTGTGAGCGGTGGCATCCGGTCATCGGACCGTCGACGGAACCATCCAGCCCCAAGGCAGGGTGTAGTAGGGAAGGGGTCAGTCCGCCCTCAACTCCGGCATCGGACAGACGGGGGAAACCTGTTGGTCGGTCCTGATGCAGGCCTCGCCCGAGGTATCGAGGAAACGTGGTCGATCCCGGTCTTCGCGGGCGGACCGTTTCCGCCGATCCGCGCAACTCCTCGTGTGGCAAATCACCTTGGCGAACTCGATCCGGACACGGCGAGGGTCTTGTTGAACGCAACGAGACCCTGGCGGCTTGCTTGAATAGTTGGGATTGACCCCTGAATGGCCTCGCCCAGGACAGGCGTCCCGTCAGAACCGGGTGGGTTCGGAGCGATCCGAGTCCTGGGATAGGTTCCAGGTGGCGATCCAACGGGTGCGTACGACGAACTCCACGTGTCCATCGCAGAAGTTCATGGTTCCGCCGGCGATACCGTGGTTGTCCTCCGCATTTGGATAGTTGCTCCGTTCACCCGCGCCGTAATCGGCGTCGGTCATCAGCATGACGCCCGAAGGTCCGGGTCGGGTGCCACGGGTGCGCGGGCTGTTCCGGTGGGTAAAGGAGTTTACCGACGCCTCGGTTTTCTTGATCCAGGGTTCGCCGCCAAAAACCCCGAGGATTTCGTAACTGGTGCCGTTGGGTGCACGGCGGTTGGCGGCAATTGACAGCAGGTCGACGGGGACACGTTGTCCGGTATGCGGGTTCAACAACGTGTTGGTGCGGATCCCATTCTTGGTCGAGGGACAGAGGAAACTGCGGGTGGCAGGCACGTATCGTGGGTACAGCCAACTGAGATCGTCGTCGACGGGATGCCGTGGAATCGGTGATGCCCCGGCGGGGACGAATCGCGCTTGCCAGGTGAACCCGCTGTAGTGCCCGTTGAAATCGCCGGCGTACATCTGACTTCCCAGGGCGAGCTGCCGGAGATTGTTGGAGCAGCTGATGCGCAAAGCCCGTTCCTTCGCCTTGCTCAGCGCCGGTAGGAGCATGCCTGCCAGGATGGCGATGATGGCAATGACCACCAGCAGTTCAATCAGGGTGAAGGCGGATCGTGGGGATGAACGGGAACAAGACATTGGGAGGGGATCGAAAGGGGTTTCTCAGCTTCCCGGAAGGAGCCGTCCGCGCGAGCGGAGGTCATCCTCCCGGGAAGGAATTGAGTTCAGGAAACGGGTGTTGAAACCCGAGTGATCACGGAAGGAGTCGAAGCCGGAAGAACTGCGCGCCGCCCACCGGCTCCACCGGGATGAACGCGTGCGTGGTGGTCGCACCCTGCGAGGTGACCTCGGGCACGGCCGTTGACCAACCGCCCAGGGTCGGGGAAGCCTCAATGGCATACCGCGCGCCGGCGACGGAGTCCCAGACGAGCTGGAACAGTCCACCCTCGATCCAGCGGGCGTCCTGGAACTGCAAGGGCTGGGGTGGAGCCACGTCCACTTCGCTCAGCACCAACAACCGGGGTTCCAGACCCTCAGGAATGAGGCCGGGTGAGGGCCAGTAGATGAGCCAGCCGTCGGCGCCACCGGGGTGGACATAGAATCCGCGATTGGTCCCGCCTGCTGCCCAGGACGCGACAACCGCAGTGACATCGGCAAAAGCCCGTGCCCGCTCGCCCATCCCGATGAACTCGGAGACCGCCGTTCCCACCTGGGTTCCAAGATCAACGCCGTCGGCACCGAAGTCTGTCGAAAGATCCCAGTCCGACAGCATCTCATGAACGAAGAACGGATCATCGGAATCGGAGTTTCCGCTCGAATCGGGGACACCTCCGGTCTCGGTGATGAACGACGCGGAAAGGATCCTGTGTCCCGCCGGCACCTGACCCGCCCCGTTCCCAAACAGGTCATCGAACAGGAACAGCCCGGCCTTGAAATCCGCCACTGGAGGTTCGCCATCCAGGAACAACGGACCCGCCAGCGTACCGTCCAGCAGGGGCGCACCCTTGTACACCACCGCCGACCGGGTCACCGGGAACTCCCGGCGGACGACGGAGCCCGTGGTGTAGAAGACGGACAGCTTCGGGCGTTGACCCACATTGGCATTGCCAATGGTCCGGAGCTGCCAGCCGTTCGCGGTGTCATCCGAGAAGATCGCCATCCCGTGATTGGTCTCCCCGTTGACCCAGCGTTGCACGTAGTCGGTGACGTCCGCCGATACAATCTCTTCCGCAGTGATGTCAGCAAACCCGGACAGGACCCGGGGATCCACCGAACCGCGCGGCCCACGCTCCTCCGGAAGGCCGGTTCCACTGTCGAGCAGGTCATAGGTCGTGTTGGTGTCGAACCCGGTCTTCAGGAATCCAATCACCCAAGGACCGTCGGAAACCGCATCGCCATCCGACCCCGTCCAATAGGTCAGCATCGCCTTCACCACGGTCGCGTTCGCAGGAATCTGGCCTGCACCTGTTCCAACCAACCCGTCAAACCGGATCAGATCACAGGTGTCGTTGGCGGCCTGGACCGGATCCTGCGGCCGTCCGTCCACGTAGTATTGCTGGAAGTTCTGTCCGAACTCCACCAACCCGTCGGCCCGCACGCGCATCTGGGACGTGCCCGAATAACCGTTCAGGCCCTGCTGGAAGATCGCCGCCTGCACCGAGTTGCCCGCAACCTGAACTTCGCGGGAGAAGGTCGACCGGTCGCCTTCATCATCGGTGACCGTCAACGTGATCACGAACCGTCCGCCACTGCGGAAGACATGATCAACAATCGCCCCCGTCGCGGTCTCTCCATCACCGAAGTTCCAGTCGAACGTCACGGTGCCCCCATCGGGATCCGCCGACGCCCGTGCATCCAGCCTCACCGGCAGGGGTTGCACGCCGGAAACACGGTCCGCCGAGAACTGGGCCGACGGCGCACCCAAAGCCCGGACCCGAACCACCGCCTGCCCCTCCTTGCCATCCGTGTCACGAACCTTCAGGACGACATCGTAAAGACCGGGTTGGGTGAACACGTGGGTGACCTGGGCACCGCTGTTGGTGGAGCCGTCGGCGAAATCCCAAGCGTAGCTCAATGCCTGTCCCTGCGGATCGGATGAACCACTCGCGTCCAGCGAAACGGTCAGCGGGGCCCTGCCCTCAAAGGTGCCCGGAGCGATCTGCGCCAGCGGAATCCCTGTACCACGCACCGACCAGACACGGAGCTTGGGCACAAGGGCCCCGTCAGGGGTGCCCGGCCACAGCATCTGCCAACCATCCGTGCCCTGTACCTTGAGGTTGAGACCGAAATTGGCCTGTCCCGCCTGCCACGCCTTCACGGCCTGCGTGACGTCAAACCAGACTTCACTTGCCTCCCCGGCCCCGGTGACTTCATCCACCGCCGGCGTGATTTCACCGGTTGTTTCGGAGATGCCCTGCAGCCCAAAGGTGCTCTCGACAGTCCAGTCCTTGAGCACCCGATGCACGGTGATCGGGTCGTTGCTGTCCGCCGCACCGCTGAACTCCGGTGCCGATCCGGTACGCACCACCAGCTTTGCCGACAGCACTTCGTCCTGGGACCCGATCCGACCCGTCTCGTCCCCCAACAGGTCAAAACGGATCAATCCCTCGATCACATCGTCGGTCGCAAAGTCCAGGAACGCGGCGGTCAGCGTGGATCCGTCCACCGTGGGTACAGCGCTGCGCACCAGCGCAGAGCGATCCGCGATGTAGTCGGTGACCGTCGGCGCATCGACCGTGTAGACCACCGTCAGTTTCGGAGCACGCGTCGCATCCAGGCTGCCCGTCGTCGACACCTGCCAGCCGTCCGTGGTGTCGTTGGTAAAGATCGCCAGACCGGAATTGGTCGCGCCCTGAACCCATGCGGCTACCGCTGCGGTGACATCCATCTGCACCACCTCGCCCAGGGCAACGTCGCCCGCGCCGGCCAACCACGGCAGCGCCGTCACGGAACGGACCGACCGCAATGCCGGTGGGTCCAGCGGCCAGGTCTCATAGGTGGACGTCGCGACTCCGACGTCCTCGGTCAACCGGCCCACCATCCAGGGTCCCGCCGATTGTGCGTTGCTCCCAATGCCCGTCGTGATCGTAAGCGTGGCATCCAGGATCCGCGCCCCGGCCGGAATCTGTGCTGCCCCGGAGCCGATCAAATCCCGGAAGATCAGGATGTCGAACGTATCGTCCTGCGGATTCGTGAACGGATTGCCGTCGAGGAAGTACTGTTCAACCTCGAATCCAGGCTGGACCACCCCGCTGGCGGTCATCCGGAACTGCTCCAACCCGGTGTACTCCGCCAATCCGTTCTGGAACGTCACCGTCCGGACGTCCGCTGCTTTGCCTTGTTCTCCCCAGGCCAACATGCCGGCCAGTGCCAGCAGTCCCCCCGCGTGATTCAGTTTCATCATGACAATTTGTTTCCCGATCCCGATACGCCACATCCGGGGCGGACGAATTCCGGCAGGGATCCCCAAGGGTCCTGAGAGTTCCTTCCCCCAAGATCCGGATTGGCGGCGGATCAAGCCCTACCCGGCACCGTGCCGCAGGGTCAACAGGTCGGGTCCGCAGTTGCGGGAACGTCACCCGCCCGTCTCTCGAAACGCCGGGACGCCACCTGTTCGTCAATCCCGACGCGCCTTTGGCCAGGGGTCAGTTGGGGGTCAGTCCCCGCTATTGACACCATGGCTGGGTCTCGGCCCGGCGAATCCATGCGCCGCTGCGGATCGATCATGTCTCAAACCTGCCGAGGGCAGATCCAAGTCCACCCAGCGAGGGCGCCGGCGCTGCCGACAGTGTCCATAGTAAGGACTGCCCCTCTTGGCCCCAGGTCGGGGGGCTTGCGGCTTGCCGTTGGCGGCATGACGTGGTGACATCTTTTCCGCACTCATCCCCCTCTCCCATGAATTCCCAAAATTCCCGACGGGGCTTGGCTGCCGCCCTCGCGGTAAGACACCTCCTGTTGATTCTCGGACTGCCCGTTCTGGACGCGCAGTCGGCTCCGAGCCCGGCCTGGCTTCGTTACCATGGCTTTGCTGCGTGGGAGACCGTCTTGGATCATGACGGCGATGGGGTGGAGAGCGGTACGGAGTTTGAGTTTGGGACGGATCCGTTGAACCCGGGATCGCGTCCGCCGAATTTCAGCCGCGTCGCCGGGAGCACGGCATTCGAGATCGAGATCGTCGCGGGTGTTGCCTATGGGAGCGCCCAGCTCCAGACCAGCACCGACCTCGGCGTGTGGGGACCTGTCGATGGATTTCCGCCGGTTGCACCGGGACTATTCAGCATCCCTGTGGATCCGGAGGAACCGGCCCGGTTCTTTCGTTTCGACCTTCCGTCGCATCAGAATTCCGATGGCGACTGCCTGCTCGATTTCGAGGAGATCAATCTGTACGGGACGGATCCGTTGAAGACCGACACCGACGGGGATGGATTGGATGATTGCGCGGAAGTGTTGGTCTATCGGACCGACCCGAACCATGCGTCATTGACTGGACGGGGAGAGATCCGGGGGAAGGTCGTGCTGGATTCGGATCGGGATCCGGCGACGCGCGATCATCCGGGGCTGGCGGGTTGGACGGTGTTCACGGATCTCGATTACGACGGGGAATGGGACCCGAACGAACCGGCGGCGACTTCGGCGGAGGATGGGACGTTCCGGATCGCGGAACTGGATCCGGGGGTTTACCGCGTGGTGCTGGAGCCGAAACCGGTATGGATCCAGATCTTTCCGACCTGGGTTCCAATGCCCACGCCGGACGGTTTTCCGGACCGGGTGGTGGAGGTCTTCGATTCCGGCCTGGGCCCCATCCCGTTCCCTTACGGACGCAATTCGGATCCGACGCCGGGCCAGCGCATCGTTGTGCCTTCGCCGCCCCCGGGGCCGGTGGATGCGTCGGTGGTGATCGGGCCGCTTCCACCCAAGCCGATTGCGGGTCCGTTCGGAGGTTGGGCGCATGTGCATGTGGTTTCGTTTCCGACGGATGCCCACATGGTCGTGGCGTTTGACGGTGAGGAGCTGTTTGACGGGCCGGGTGCCGACCTGGCGATCTGGTGCGCGGCGGCCAGTGCGGATGATTCGGCGGAGGTGTGGGTTGGATCCACAGCGTCGAACCTCGTCCGGGTCGGCCTGTTCCCGCAGCAGGAGACCATGCGGATTGATTTTGCGTCGGTGAAGCTTCCCGGGCCGGTTCGGTTCCTCAAGATCCGGGGGGAGGGAATGGGTGGAACCTATCCGGGCATCGACGTCGTGGGATTCGAGGCGCTGAATTATCGGCCGGTTTCCCGGGCGCATTACGACGTCACCGTATTGGGGGGGCAAACGAGTGCGGGCGTTGATTTCGGGGTCGCCGGAGATGATCGGCCACCGAAGATCTCGATCGGGGTGGAGCGATGGGATGTGCGGGCGGGTGAGACGGTCGGGGTTGAAGTGTCGGTGAGCGATGACCTGGCGGTGGTGACGTCAGCGCTCAGCGCGAATGGAATGACAGTACCGCTTGATGCGGCTGGAAAGGGAAGTGTCGGGGTAACGAGTGGCGGGCTGTTGACGCTGATGGCGACGGCCACCGATTCGGCGGGTCAGACTTCGGAGACGTCGACAGCGCTCATCGCGCGGAATTCGGATGGGACGCTTCCCGACCTGTCGGGATTGAGTGCGCCGGGGGGCGAGGGACCCGACGGACCCTTTGTCCAGATTGTCTCACCGGTTGCGGGAGAGATCCTTGGGCTGGCGCATACGGTGGTGGGAACGATTGCCGGTTCTGGAAAGGCCATTGCGACGTGGACGGTGGATTATGCGCCGGTGGACGCGGTGAACCCTGAAGCCCTGGATGCAGCCGATCCTGATTACGTGCGGATTGGGGAGGGGAACGGACCGGTCACGCACGCGGCGCTGGCGGTGTTGCCGGCGGACACGTTGCCGCCGGGCGCCTATCTGCTGCGGATTGCGGCTGCGGACGTCCATGGAACCACCCGGTACACCGGGTTCGTGGTGGGCATCCGGGTCGAACCGCTCGACATCCGTCCGGCCGTCACGTTGACGACCCCGACCAATGAGTCCCGGATCACGTTTGTGACGGAAGTCAGGGGCAGCGTCACGACACGACAGGAGTTGCGCGAGTGGAGCCTGGAGTTCGCCCCGCTGAGCGAGGTCAATCTTTTGAACCTGGGTAATCCTGATGTCGCGTGGACCCGGATCGCCTCGGGTACCGATCCGGTCGTCGACGGGTTGCTGGGGCAGTTCGATCCGACCTTGCTCCGCAATGACGCCTATGTGATCCGGGTGAGCGCCTGGAATCGCAATGGGCTGGGATGGACGGAAGCAGCGGTGGTGCAGGTGACCGGCAATGCGAAGCTCGGGCAGTTTGCGGTCGAGTTCACCGACATTGATCTGCCTCTGGCGGGAATCCCGATCCAGCTCAGGCGCCAGTACTCTTCGTTGAACGCATCTCGAAGCGGGGACTTCGGTCATGGCTGGTCGATGGCGCTTGGGGACGCCGATATCTCGGAGACGGTTCCGCAGACCGGGAGCGGACTGGGAGCGACGCCATTCCGCGTGGGGGGACGTGTCTACCTGACGGCGCCGGACGGCGAACGGATCGGGTTCACCTTTGAACCGCAGGTGGGCGTGGCGTCGTTCCTTGGGGCGGCGTACCGGGCCGAGTTCAGGCCGGATCCGGGTGTCCGTTACCGACTCCAGGTACCCGAGCGGGAGCAGGCGTTCCTCACGGTGCTGCCCAGCGGGGATGTGGCCCTCTTCTTTCTTTCGATCCCCTGGAATCCGGACACGTATCTCCTCACCGGTCCCGACGGCACCGAATACACCTATGACCAGCGCGACGGCCTGTTGGAGATCCGTGATCTGAACGGGAACCGGGTCACCTTCTCTCGGGATGCCATCGCGCACAGCGCTGGGCCCCGGTTGAAACTGACCCGGGATGCCGCGGGACGGATCGAGCGAGTGGAGGCTCCGGACGGGCAGGTGTGGCGATACGAATATGACGGCAACGGCGATCTGGTGCGTGTGCTGTATCCCGGCGGAATCCAGGCGAACCTTGGCTATGCGGCTGCGAGGCCGCACTTCCTGGAAACCATTCAGGATCCGTGGCGTGGCCCGACCGAGCGAACGGAATACGACGGGAACGGCCGTGTGGTGGCGACGGTGGATGCTGCGGGCAACCGGCGGGAACAAGCGTGGAACCCGGGCGGATTCAGCGGATCCATCACCGATGCCCGGGGCAACCGCACTGACATCGCCTACAACACGCGCGGGAATGTCGTCCGCGTCACGGCACCCACCGGCGGCGTGACCACCTGGGAGTACAATGACGCGCGCAATCCGGATCGGGCGACGGCCATGGTGGATCCGCGCAACAACCGGACGACCTATACGTATGACGAACGCGGCAACCTTCTGAACCAGACTTCCCCGGCCCTCCGCGACATTTATACCTACGACAGCGCCAACCGGGTGCGTACCCGCCAGCATGGGAACCTGGGGACGGACACCTTCGAGTATGACGAGGCGGGCAACCTGACCCTGTTCAAGGATCTTGAGCATCAGGTCCGCCTGACCCGGGCCGCCAACGGCCAGTTGGCCACCGTTCTGGATGGCAAGGACGGAGTCTCGCGGATCGAGTATGACGGGGGTCGGAAGATCCCGAGCCGCATCATCCTGCCGGATGGGGGCGTCAAGCAGTTCGAGTTCGATGCCGCCGACCGGATCATCCGCTACACGGATCCGTCCGGTCAGGTGACGACCTTCGAGTACGACAGTTCGGGGCGTCTCGTTCGCGAGATCGATTCAGGAGGGGCTGCACGGTTGACCACCTACGACGCGGCCTTCCCGGATTTGCCCGCGTCCACCACCGACCGTGCCGGCCGGGTCACCCGATATGAGTACGATCCGATGGGACGCGTCCGCCAGATGACCGCGCCGGGTGGATCCATCACGCGTTATGAATACGATGCCGACGGCAACCGCACGGCGTTGGTGGATCCGATGGGCAACCGGTACGAGTCCGTGTACGACGCCTCGAACCGGTTGCTTCAGGAAACCGATCCACGCGGTGGCAAGCGCGAGCATCGGTATGACGCGGCCGGGAACCGTGTGGAGACGGTCGATCGGAACGGTCGCAAGCGGACCTTCACGCACAATGCGGCGGGGGACATCACCGCGGAGCACTGGCTGGATCCGGTGACCGGCGCCACGAACCGCACGATCCAATACACCTACGACCGCAGCCGACAGTTGATCGGTGTGGAGGATCCGGACGCCAGGATCACCCTGGATCAGGGCTATACAGCGGGCGGACCGTTGTTGGGAGAGACAGCCCGCTATACCGGTGCGCCGGTGCGCACGATGACCTTTTCCTACGACGCCGGGCTCCGGCGTTCGCGGGTTGCGATCCTCACCACTTCGCCCGCACTCGAACCGGCAATGTCCATGGAGTACATCCGCGACGAGTCGGGCCGGGTCGGGATCATCCGGGGCCGCAACCTGCTTCCCCCCTCCACGCAGACCGGGATGGAGTTCGAGTTGCATTTCCAGCGCAATGCCCGGGGCGACGTGACCGGGATGCGACGGTATCTCGACATCAACCGGCAGAAGGAAGTCAGCCGTTCGATGCTCATCTATTCGGATCCATGCGATTGCTTTCTGGAACGGATCGAGCATGTCGTCGCCACCAACCAGCCTCTGCCGGAGGCAACGCTGGATTTCGTACGGGATCCAGATGGTGGTGTTCTTACGATGACTTCCGGCACGGATGCGTTGGCTTATGCCTATGATGCTGCGGGGCAACTGGCAGGGGTCACCCGGAACGGCATCCTGACCGAGAGCTATAGCTATGACCCGAACGGCAACCGGACCGACAGCCTGCGACATCCCAACCCGGTCAGCGTTGTTCCAAACCGTGTTGTTGCGGCGGGCCCGTGGTCAATGACCTACGACGACGAGGGAAACCTGCTCACCAAGTCCAATTCCGTTACCGGTTCCCATATCGTGTTGACGTGGGACTTTCGGAACCGCCTGACGCAGGCCGATGCCTATGAGGCCGGCAATCCGGTGCCGACCGATACCACGGTCTACCGCTACGACGGGCTCGACCGGCGGATTGCGGTTGTGCGGGGCGGGCAGACGGTCTGGAGCTATTTCGATGGCACGCAGGAGGTCGCGGAGTTCAACAACGACGAGATCCCGCCTGCGGCCGTCTTCTATACAGGCGAACGACTCGACGAAGTGCACGCGGTCTGGCGCCGGGGTGAAGGACTTCATTGGATCCTCAACGATCACCTGGGTTCGCCGCGGCGGATCCTGGATGCGAACGGCGTCGAGGTTGCCTCCCTGGAATATGATGGCTTCGGCAACCCGATCCGTGCCGAGGGCCCGAAGGCGGCGATGGCGGAACGACTCAACTTCACGGCGCGTCCCCGGGATCCCACCACCGGATTCCTCCACCTGCGCGCCCGCCATTACGATCCGGACCTGGGCCGTTTCATCAGTGAGGATCCCCTCGGATTCGAGGGCGGCGATCCCAACCTTCATCGCTATGTCTACAACCGCACCACGACGCTGACCGATCCCACGGGAACAGTTACGGCGATCGAGTATGCCACGCTGGCGGTGACCACGACACGGCCGGGGAAATTCTGTCGCCTGGCGGTCTGTGTCGCAGGGCTTTGGTCCGGCATCGCCAATTCGGTGATCAATCTGGTTCCGAGCGGCAGGCCGGATGCCACCTGTGGCGCGAAGCTGTTGGGTGTGCCGACCAGTGCAGGTTCGGCGGCGGGCTCCGCCGGTGGGGCGTTGTTCGGGGCGGCATCCCAGGGTTACAGCGTTTACAAGACCGGCTCTGGCACGCCGCCCAACCCGTTCCTGGGAACGTTGGTGGACCTCGCCGTGTGCGCGAAGGAGGCGTCGAATTGAGGGGTGGGACGGTGAGCGTCCCACGCGGCGCTGCTTCCAGCAGGTTTGAGACCCGGGATTGAGTCTCCATCCCGACCCTGATTCCGTTCCCCACCTTTTCACGGCATCGTCTTTGCGCCGTCGTAGCCGCGCTGCCGAGGCCCCTGTTGCGGAGTCGAATCCGGTTGGATGAGTCCCGGCCACCAGGCATCCAAGGTCTTCCTCAGGCGGCGCATCCGGCGCGGATCGGTGTCGGCCCGGTTGCGGGTTTCCATGGGGTCACGACCGATGTGATAGAGCTCGGGAGTGGAACCGGGTTCACGGATCGGGTCGGGTACGATCAGTTTCCATTGGTCCTGGACGATCCAACGCCAGCGCAGTCCCTGCTCGGGATGGTCGAGGTCGGGTATGTCGTGGGTGAAACAGGCGCCCAGAACCGAGTTGCGTCGGCGGAGTGCCCGAAGATCGGTGAGGTCGAGTCCCGGGCTTCCAGCGGGAACCGCAACTCCGGCGGATTGAAGCAGGGTTGGGAACAGGTCGATGGAGCTCACCGGAGTGGTGACGGTCCGGGACCGGATCTGCCCGGGCCAGCGGATCAGGATGGGAGTGCGCAGGCCGCCGTCATGGGGGGACTGCTTGGATCGGGGTGCGTACCGGGGATTGTCCAGGGATTGGATCCAGCCGTTGTCGGCGACGTAGGCAACCACGGTGTTGGAGGCGAGTCCGCGTCGGTCCAGCGACTGGAGGAGTTCCCCGACGGTTTCGTCGAACCACTCGATCATGGCCCAGTAACGGGCGACGTGGATGGAAGGGGCGAGGGGTCGGTAGTGGTTGAGCAATCGGTCGGGTGGGGTATGCGGATCGTGCGGCATGAGCGGTGCGTACCACACCAGCCACGGTTGGGCGGCCTGGGTGGATTCCCCGATGAAATCGTGGATGGGTTGGAGGGATTCGCGTCCGATGCGCAGGCCTTCATCACCGTGGCGACCCCCTGGGACTTCTTCGCCCCGGGTCATTCCGTGGGTGAAACCGCCGTTGCGGAAGTGACCCTGCCACCATTTGCCGGATTGGAAGCTGCGATAACCGGCGGCGGCGAGTTGTCGGGGCAGGGTGGGGAGGTGGGCCATGCGTTGGTTCATCCGGTCGCGTCCATTCCTGAACTCGGCGGATCGGTATCGGGCGCCACCCGTGAGTCCGGGGGGCAGGGGTGGATCATTGCCGGTGATCCCGTGCTGATGCGGATACCGACCGGTCAGGATGGACGCGAGGCTGGGACAGCACAGGCTGGACGGCACGTAGCCTCGGGTGAACCGAAGCGATTGCGCGGCGAGTCGGTCGATGTTCGGGGTGCGGATGTGTGGATGTCCCATGAACCCGTAGTCCGTCCATGCGTGGTCATCGGAGACGATGAGCAGGATGTTGGGGGGCTGGGATCGGGTTTTGGGTGTCGCAGCAGAGGTGGAGACGGCGCAAAGGCCAAGGAAGACGAGACTGATCAGGAGCAGGAACGGACGCGGGAAAGTGCTCTGCTGCATCCGACCAAAGTCCGGGGGCCGCTCCGCCAGTGGTCCGATGGTGGGGAGGAATGGGAGTGGGCAGGATGAGCTCATGAAAACGTTCGTGATCGGGGTTCGGGGGTGGGCGAGGCAATCGGTGGACCTGGGGAAATGCGTGGGTGAACTGACGTGCGGGGCGGAGGCCCGGTTCATGATGGCGTGGCTGGTCGTGGCGACGTTGTTCGTGCTCTGCGGATTGACGGCGACCCAGTGAACTGTCGGTTTGGGGTACAGTCCAGCCCCCCGGCCTGAAGGGCCGGAGGAACAGAGCCCGGGGCTGAGGGAGTTCGACGAC
>CAZDYB010000050.1:6033-14537 GCA_964509045.1 uncultured Akkermansia sp. | reverse complement strand
AGCCAAAGATCCGTCGCCCGAAGGGTTCCTGCGCGGGAGGCTCCTGGATGAACCAAACGTCAGTCGGTAAATGGGCTTTGCTGGCCATTCCAGGATTGAATCGGATCTCCTGCGCAGGAACAGCACCCCTTGGAGTTTTCAGACGGGCTCTGAGGAAGAATCCGGACCACGAAACACACGAAAACCACGAAAATGGGGGAAGGCTTGGCTGGGTTGGGTTACGCCCTTTCAGGGCTGGGTGAGATATTGGGATTGGACCCAAGGCGGTGCCTTGGGCTGTCTCATTGGGCCCCTTCGGGACAGGAGAGTCTGGAAAGTCTGGGCGATCGAGGTCTGAGGGGAACGCCCTTGGGAGATCCACTCCGCGTCTCCGAATCTCTGCGGGAACAGTTCTCCAACCGAATGGGGGGTCCCGTGGCTGAGGTTTCTGCGCGGAGACGCGGGGAACGCTGAGTGGAAACACTCAGGCCTTCTTCACGAAGCAGGCTTTGAGACCGATGGCCTGGCCTTCGATCTTGCACGAGATTTCGTGGTCGCCCTCGACGAGTTTGATGGGCTTGGATTTGGTGCCGCCCTTGAGGACCTGGGAGGAGCCCTTGAGCGGCAGATCCTTGATCAGCATGACGACGTCGCCGTCGGCGAGGACGTTGCCGTGGGCATCGCGGACGATGCGTGGTCCGGCGGGCGCGTCGGGTTCGGCGATCCGTTCCCATTCATGACCGCAGGTCACGCATTCCCAGAGGGTGGAATGTTCCAGGACTTCGGTCATCTCGCACTGGGGACAGGGGGGACGATTCATTGAGGTTTCGATCCTGTGGTGCGGGAGGGTCGGACACAATGAGCAGTGCGACGGAACGGCGTCCTTGAGTGCAATCGGACACTGCCCCCGGCATGGAACGCGACCAGGGGGCGGCGACGGTCTGTTGAGGACTCCGGTTTCCATCCGTGCGCTACCGGCGACAGGCTGTCGTCGCACCAGTGGGGGGCAGTGTCAGAATGCGGGCGACGACCTTTCTCCCGCAGGAACGGTGTCGTAGCGTGGCCGCCGCATTCATGGGACAACCTGATCATTACGCGACGCTCGGATTGGAGCGGGACTGCACGGCTGCGGATATCCGGGCGGCTTACCGGTATCTGGCACGGCAGCATCATCCGGACCTGCACGGCGGGAGTGCGGAGGCGGTGGAACGGACCCAGGCGCTCAATGCGGCCCATGGGGTGCTGGGGGATCCGGAACGACGTGAGGCTTATGACGGGGAGTTGAGGAAGGGTGAAGCGGTGGTGCCGGGTGTCGGGGGACGTCGGGACAAGGACGTGGCGCAGGACGTGATGTTGCGGTTGGAGGATTTCATCCGGGGCGTGGCGTTGGAGATCACGGTGCGGGATCCGGGAAGCGGGATGGGCCTGGAGCGGCTCGGATTGAGCGTGCCGGCGGGGACGGTGCCGGGAACGCGGATGCGGGTGGCGCGGGCGGGATTGATGCGGGGGGGACAGGTGACGGTGCGATTGAAGCCGGCACCGGATTCGAGGTTCAAGGTGCGCGGATCGGATCTCCGATGTGATCTGCGGATCGGGTTGGCTCGGGCGACGCGTGGCGGGGAGGAGCGGGTCCGGGGAGTGGACGGTGGACTGGTGACGGTGCGGATCCCGGCGCGGGTGGCGCGGGGGACGGTGTTGCGGGTGGCGGGTGAAGGATTGCCGAAGAAGGGGTTGGGACGGGGCGATCTTCTGGTGCGGATCGTGTATCGGCCGGAGGTGAAGGTGATGCGGGGCGGGAGATGAAACTGGGAGGAAGGGTTATCCGCAGATGGCTCAGAGGATGGGGAAGGGGAATGGAGATGTGCCGATTGAGCCAGAGCGGACGGAGGTGGTTGGGTCGCAGATTACGCAGATTACGCAGATTACGCTGCGGGTCAGTGAGTGGGTTGGCAGCGGTGGGTTGAATCTCTGCCCGCGGGTGTCCGGATCGCTTTTCAAGAACCGCATTGAATCTGCGAAATCGGCGAAATCTGCGGCTCCAGACCCCTGCAGTCAGGGGGGGAACCCGAAGGACAGCTTCACCGCGGCATATTCCGGTGAGATGGAGCCGTCGGCGGAGCGGATGACGAGGGGTGGTTCGATGAAGGTCCGGTTGCGGATCCGTTCGGGGAGATCGGAGGAGCGGTGGAGGATGAAGAGGCCGAGCAGGGGCGCGGCGGGTTCGCGCAGGGTTACTGGGCGCCAACGCACCACGGAGAGTCCGGCTGCGGCGGCCCCGGTCAGGACCCGTGGCAACTGGGAATCTGGATCCACGGGAAAGACACAGGCGAAGACGCCTCCGGGAGCGAGGTGTCGGGCGGCGGTCTGGCAGTAGTCGCCGACATCACCGCGCATTTCGAATCGGCAGGCGAGGCGTTGGGGATGATCGCTGGGCACGCCGGTGCCGGGTGGGAAATAGGGTGGACTGCCGAGGATGAGATCGAAGAGGTCGGTCGCCGTCAGGATGTTGGGATCGCGGAGATCACCGCATCGGATGTCATAGCGGTGGGTGAGACCGTTCCATTGGGCGGATTTGAGGGCGAGTCGGACGCTGTCGGGTTGGGCTTCGACGGTGGTGAATTGGGCACCGGGAAGGCGCCATGCGGCGATCATGCCGACGGTTCCGATGCCGGAACCGAGGTCGAGGACGCGACGTGCGGAGGGGCACCAGGAAGTGCCGTACCAGGCGGTGAGGACGTCGTCGGTGGAGAAGCGGTGACCGTTGGACAGTTGGAACAGTCGGAAGTGGCCACTGATGGCGTCGAGGGTCTCGTCTGGGCCGGGAAGGGGGCCCTGACCGAGGGCACCTGGGGGAACGGGGCCTGGTTTGGTCCAGCCTTTGAAGGCGGGATCCGGGGGTTGAACCGGCGAGCCCATGTGACTGGGTGGGGTCGAGGTCCGGGAGGGACCGGGGACGGGAGCGGTGGAAGCGGAGTGCGCCTATTGCGGTGCTGCGTCGCCGCTGAGGTTCATGACCACGAGGGCGAGGGCGGCGAGGACAACGACGCCGAGGACGATACTGACGGCGATGAAGATCTTGTTGACGTTGTCCGACTTCTTGCCGAAGCCGGCTTCCTTGGTGACGACCATGGTATTGCCTTCACCGAGGCGGACGGTCTGGCGGGGTTGCTCGGTCTGTTTCTTGCCGGTCTCGTAGCGGAGTTCGACCTGACCGAGGCGGAGGATCTGACCGGGTTTGAGGGTCAACTCCTTGTCGACAGCCAGCTGGACCTCATTGAGGTAGGTGCCGTTGGTGGAGTTGAGGTCCCGGACCACGACATCATCGCCCTTGAGCCACACTTCGCAGTGATGGGAGCTGACGGAGGGTTCAGGAATGGCGAACCCGTTGTCATCGAGCCTGCCGATCGTGGTCTTGGTGGTCGACAATTCAACATTGCGACCGGTGAGACCTTCAGTGAGTACGACCAGCTTAGCCATAGCGTGCGTTGGGGCGAGTAAACCGGGTTGGAGGAAGAAGGGTCAATGTTGGAAATCAACCGCGGCGTAGGATGAGGTCCCTGAACTCGCCGAACAATGGGGTGCTGTCGTGGGGTCCCGGGGCGGCTTCCGGATGATATTGCACGCAAAACACGGGTTTCTGCCGGTGTCGCAACCCTTCGACTGTGTTGTCATTGAGGTTGATGCGGTTGACAGAAACTTCTGTGGGCAATGAGTCGGGATCGACGGCGAACCCATGATTCTGGGAGGTGATCTCCACGCGACCCGACTCCAGGTCCTTCACGGGTTGGTTGCCGCCGCGATGACCGAACTTGAGTTTGAAGGTCTTTCCGCCGAGGGCCTGGCCGAGGATCTGATGCCCGAGACAGATTCCGAACACGGGGATATCCGAATCCACCAGGGTACGGATCTCGCGGACGATGGATTCGAGGGCGGCGGGATCGCCGGGACCATTGGAGAGGAAGATGCCGGCCGGTTTGGAAGCGAGGGCTTCTGCGGCGGAGGTGTGTGCCGGGACCACCCGGACGCGGAAGCCATGCTGACGGAGACGGCGGAGGATGTTGTATTTGATCCCGAAATCGTAGGCGACGATGGGGATGTCGGCTGGCGGCAAGGGGTAGCGGAGATCGCGGGGAAAGGGGTCGGCGGTTCCGCTGCCCTGGGTGAGGCGGAAGGCGGCGCTCTGCTGATCCTGGGGATCCCAGTCAAAGGCATCCCGATGGGTCACTTCGCTCACGTAATCGCGTCCTTCCATGGAACCCCAGGCGCGGGCGCGGGCGATGGCTTCGGAGGGGTCGAGGCCTTCGGTGGAGAGGATACCGGGCATGGCGCCCTGGACGCGCAGACGGCGGACGAGGGCGCGGGTATCGATGCCCTGGATGCCGGGGATTCCGTATTCGGCGAGGTAGGAGGCGAGATCCTGATCAGCGCGCCAATTGGAGACGACGGGGCTGAGTTCACGGACGATGAAACCGGCGGCATGGGGTCTCCAGGATTCCACATCCACGCGATTGACCCCGTAGTTGCCGATCTGGGGATAGGTCATGGTGACGATCTGTCCGCGGTAGGAGGGGTCGGTGAGGATCTCCTGATAGCCGGTCATGGAGGTGTTGAAACAGACCTCACCCACGGCGGTGGCTTTGGCGCCAAAGGCTTTTCCGTGGAAGACGGTTCCATCGGCAAGGGCAAGAACGGCGGAAGTACTCATGTCGTGCGTGGCAGGAAACCGGCGCGGCCGGCAGCGTGCAAATTGCCGCGGAGTATGGGGAGGCGTCCGACAGGGTCAAACGATGGTTGCAGCGAATGCGGGTGGGGACGGGGGGGGCAATCGCGGTTCCTGGGAGAAAAGGGGCTTGAAAGCGCGGATTTCACGGATGGGGGTCCGCAGCCGCAAGGAGGCAGGGTCTCAGGGAACGATGGTTTCGATCACTCCGAACACGGTGAAGTCCGCCGGATTGGAGGTCAGGAGACGGGCGACGCCATGCGTGTGGAGAACTGCGGCCAGGTGTGTATCGAGGATGCGTTTGCGCCCCAGTCGATGTTGCCTCATCCACTGCATTGTCTGTCGCAGGCTTGAGTCGCCAGGTTCCACGGTTTTCACGAACGGGCTGGCCATGAAATCTTCCAGCCATCCCAGCGCTTCTGACATCGTCAATTGGGGGTGCGAACCGACGTTCATCGGTTACGACGTGCAGGAACTCAGTGGCAATCAGGGGCGGGAAGACCAGGATCTGGCCGCTGCGGACTTCGGCTTCAACCAACGTCACAGTCCGGGCATTGGCCGGATGGTCGGCGAGGGCAAGCTGGACAAGGATGTTGCAGTCCAGTCCGGTCATGGGCGTTCAAACAGGTCGTTGGCCAGGTCGCCTTGGGAGATCGTGGGTGTGAGGACCCGGTGTCCTTTGAGGGAACGGATGCGGAAAGTTTGCGCCTTTGCGGTGCTCACCGGTACAGCCGGAACCAGTCGCGCGACAGCCTGATCGTCCTGCATGAGTATCACGTCATGGCCGGCCTGAACCTGTTTGACCAAATCGGCAAGCTGTCCGGGTTTGACTTCTTCGGTGACGATCATGGTTTCCGTGTAATCCACTTTGCCCGCGGAGTCGAGTTCCCCTACGCCCGTCGTTCCGGATGGCTTCAGGTGCGTTTGTTTTGGGTTGGCGACGTGGGGTGTGGGCTAGGCATCGTGGGCGCATGTCGATTGCGACCGCGAGAGAGCGGGAGTCGGAGCCGGTGATCCAGTTTTCGGTATTCATACCGAACCGGATGGGTCGCATGTATGAGGTGGTGCGATGGTTGGCGGCGCAGGAGGTGCACATCATGGCGTTGTCGGTCCTGGACACGACGGACAGCACGATCTTCCGGATCGTGGTGGATGACCCGGACGGTGCGCGGAAGCTGTTGGATGATCATGGTGTGGCCTATTCCGAGAGCGGGGTGGTGTGTGTGGAGGTGGACACGGAGAAGCGGTTGCAGGAGATCCTGGCGGCGTTGGTGGAGGCGGAGCTCAACCTCCATTACACCTATCCGTTCCTCACCCGGCCTGGCGGCAAATCCGCGCTGGTGATCAGCATCGAGCATCATGACGTGGCCGAGGACGCGCTGCGACGGCACCAATTCCGCGTCCTGTATCAGGGAGACATCTCGCGGTGAATCCGGAGACCGATCCATTGCCTGCTGCCAGTCCCCCTGGATCCGATGCCGGCCCGGAGCCGGGATCGGTTGCCGGTCCGGGTGAACCCGTGCGACGCCGGCGTCCGCGTTATTCGGGGAAGAACCCGCGGCGGTTCGATGAGAAGTACAAGGAGTTGAAGGCGGAGCAGTATCCCGGGGCAGTGGCGCACATCGAGGCGCGTGGAAAGACGGTGGCGGGGACGCATCGTCCGATCCTGGTGCCGGAGATTCTGGACGTGCTGGATCCGGTGCCGGGCGAACGGGCCCTGGACTGTACGTTGGGGCATGGGGGCCATGCGTTGGCATTGCTCGGACGATTGCGGGGGGAGGGGATGACGGGGCGGTTGATCGGGCTGGATGTGGATCCGTTGGAATTGCCGCGGGCGGAAGCGCGGATCCGGGCGGCGGGACACGGCGAAGCGGAGTTCACGGCGGTGCAATCGAACTTTGCCGGGATGGGCCGGGTGTTGGCGGAGTTGGATTGGGCGGACGGAGTGGATGTGATCCTGGCGGACCTGGGGGTGAGCTCGATGCAGATCGACAACCCGGAGCGGGGTTTCACGTTCAAGCAGGATGGGCCGTTGGATCTACGGTTGAACCCGACGCGGGGAGTGGCGGCTGCGGACTGGTTGGCGGGGGTGAAGGAAGTGCGGTTGGAAGAGGCATTGCGTGGAAATGCGGATGAACCGCGGGCGCGTGAACTGGCGCGGGCAATGGTTGCGGCCCGGGAAAAGGCCCCCTTCCGCCGCACGATCCAATTGGCGGAATGGATCCGGGCCTGGGCGGGGCCGGCGGTGGCGCGGGATGAGGTGGAGCGGATCATCCGGAGGGTGTTCCAGGCATTGCGGGTGGCGGTGAATGACGAGTTCAGCGCCCTGGACACGTGGTTGAGGCGGGTGCCGGATTGCCTGCGGCCGGGCGGCCGGGTGGCGGTGCTCACCTTTCATTCGGGTGAGGATCGGCGGGTCAAACAGGCGTTCCGGGCCGGATTGGAATCCGGGTTGTATGCGGAGGCGCCGGACACCGTGATCCGGCCCGGGGCGGAAGAGCAGCGGGCCAACCCGAGGTCATCGCCGGCAAAGCTCCGATGGGCGCGGCGTGCGGGTGAACGGGTGGTGAAGGGGATGCGCGGATGAACGATGTGCGGGTGGAGGAACTGAGGTCACTGCTGCCGCAGTGTCTGTTGTGGGATTGGGTGCGGCTGGGCTCGCGACTGGTGCGGTTGCTGCGGGATCAGCATCACGCGGGGCGACACGACGCGGTGCTGGACCGTTTGCTGGGGGAGGCGCGGGCTTCGGCGGAGCTGCGGGCGATGCGGGCGGCATCGGTACCGGTACCGACCTATCCGCCTGAACTCCCGATCACGTCGCGCAAGGACGACATCGTGGCGGCGATCCGGGCGAACCAGGTGGTGGTGATTGCGGGCGAGACGGGTTCGGGGAAGACGACGCAGATTCCCAAGATGTGCCTGGAGGCGGGTCTGGGGATCGAGGCCAAGATCGCGTGTACGCAACCGCGCCGGGTGGCGGCGCTGTCGATTTCGCAGCGCATTGCCGAGGAATTGAACGTCGGGTGGGGGCACGAGGTGGGATGCAAGATCCGGTTCGATGACCGGTCCGGGGACGACACCTACATCAAGCTGATGACGGACGGCATGTTGTTGGCGGAGGTGCAGGGGGATCCGTTGTTGACCGAGTACAACGCGGTGATCCTTGACGAGGCGCATGAGCGCAGCCTGAACATCGATTTCCTGTTGGGTTATCTGAAGGGTCTGCTGAAGGAACGACCCGATCTCAAGCTGCTCATCACGTCCGCGACCATTGATACCGCGACGTTTTCCAAGGCGTTCGACAACGCGCCGGTGATCGAGGTGTCGGGCCGGATGTTTCCGGTGGAGGTGCAATATCGGCCGTTGCAAAACGATCCCGATGATCGGGGCGAGGGTTCGTTTACCGATGCCGCGGTGGACGAGGCCGTGCGGATCGTGGAGGGGAGTCTGGAGGGTGACCTGCTGATCTTCCTTCCGGGGGAACGGGATATCCGGGAGGTGAGCGAACAGTTGGAGGGAAGGCTGGGACGGGGGATTGATGTGGTCCCGTTGTATGGCCGGTTGAGCACGGGGGATCAGCAGCGGGTGTTCCAGACGGGCGGCGTGAGGAAGATCGTGGTGGCGACGAACATCGCGGAGACGTCGTTGACCATCCCGGGCATCCGTTACGTGATCGATTCGGGCCTGGCGCGGATGAGCCGGTACAATCCGCGGACGCGGACGCGGCGCCTGCCGGTGGAGCCGGTTTCGCAGAGCAGTGCGAACCAGCGCAAGGGGCGGGCGGGCCGGGTCCAGGACGGCGTCT
>CAZDYB010000050.1:0-6023 GCA_964509045.1 uncultured Akkermansia sp. | reverse complement strand
GAGATCGAGACGTTCCCGTTTGTGAATCCGCCGGCGCCGTCGGCGATATCCGGGGGTTACCTCCTGTTGCAGGAGTTGGGGGCGTTGGATGCGGGCAAGCAGTTGACGCGGTTGGGCGAGGACCTGGCGCGGTTGCCGATTGATCCGACGCTGGGCCGGATGCTGCTGCAGTCGCAGGGGGAACATGCGACGCGGGAACTGTTGATCATCGCCTCGGGCCTGAGCATCCAGGATCCGCGGGAACGACCGTTGGAACAGCGCGAGGCGGCGGATGTGGCGCATCGGCGTCATGCGGATCCGCGGTCGGATTTCCTGTCGTTGCTCAAGCTGTGGGATGCGGTGCATGGGCAATGGGAGACGTTGCGGGCGCAGAACCAGCGGCGTCGGTTCTGTCGCACCCATTTCCTGAACTACACCCGGATGCGGGAATGGCAGGACCTGCACGGGCAGTTGTACGAGGCGTTGGATGGACTGGAGACGGTGCGGTTGAACGAGAGCAACGCCGAGTATGAGGCGGTGCATCGTTCGATCCTCTCGGGATTGCTCGGGCATGTCGGGGTGCGGAAGGAGCGCAACGTCTATCGCGGGGCCGGCAACCGTGAGATGGCGTTGTTCCCGGGCTCGGCCCTGTACGATCGCGGGGAACGCAATCCGAAGGGGAACCGGGGAGCGAAACCCGCCGACAACCCGCCGCCGGCAAAGACGCGTCAACCCGAGTGGGTGGTGGCAGGGGAGATCGTCGAGACTTCGCAACTGTTCGCCCGGACGGTGGCCGGGATTGATCCGGGGTGGATTGTCCAACTGGCCCCGCACCTCTGCCAGGTCAGCCATCATCATCCGCATTGGAGCGTCACGGCGGGTCGGGTGGTGGCGGAGGAGCGGATCGTGTTCCAGGGGCTTGAAGTGCAGTCGCACCGGGTCGCGTACGGCAACATCGATCCGGTCGCCGCCACGGAGATCTTCATCCGGTCAGCGTTGGTGGAGGAGGCGGTGGACCCCGGGGTGGAAGAAGAGGACGCGCGGGGGAATGAAGCGACGCGGTTGCGACGCGAGATCCGGTCGGCGACCGACCGGCGGGGTGAACGTCCGGCCCGTTATCCGTTCATGATCCACAACCGGAAGATCCGGGAGAAGATCGAGACGTGGCAGACGCGGGTGCGACGGACGGACCTGCGGGATCCGGACCAGGCGTTGTTCGACTTCTACGCGTTGCACATCCAGGGCGTGTCGTCGTTTGCGGAGATGGACCGCCTGATGCGGGGACATCCGGAGCCGGAATTCCTGTGTGCGACGGAAGAGGATCTGACGGGTGGGATGGACCTGGCGTATGATGCCGGCGCGTTTCCCGATGCGGTGGCGTTGGGTGGGCAGGTATCGGAGATCCGGTATGCGTATGCGCCGGGCGAGGAACATGACGGTGCGACGGTGCGGCTGGATCTGGAGGTGGCCCGGTCGATTGCGCCGGGTGAGGTGGAGTGGTCGGTACCGGGATTGCGTGGGGAACTGGTGTTGGAACTGTTGCGGGCGTTGCCGAAGGCATTGCGTCGCGACCTGATGCCCTTCCCGCCGAAGGTGACGGAGATCGTCGAGGGATTGAAACCGTCGGGCGCCACGTTCCTGCACGATCTGGCGGCGTTCCTGAGGAGGCGGTACGGGGTGGATGTCCAACCCGGATCCTGGTCGGCGGATGCAATCCCGCGACATCTGCGGCCGCGGGTGGAAGTGGTGACGGGCGATGGCAAGGTCGTGGTGGCGGGGCGGGAACTGTCGGGATTGCGCGCCGGGTTGCCGGCGGCGGCGGCGAAGGCATCGACGGAATCGGGTGCGTGGGCGCGCTGCGCGCGGCAATGGGAACGGTTTGGTCTGACGGGTTGGAGTTTCGGGGATTTGCCGGAGCGGATCCGGGTGGAGGAAGTGGCGGGGCACGAGGTGTGGGGTTGGCCGGGATTGGCGGTGGAAGAGTCGGGGGTGTCGGTGCGGTTGTTCCGGGCGGAACAGGCGGCGCGCCGTTCCTCGGTGGCTGGGTTGCACCGGTTGATCGGGCAGGTGTTGCAGAAGGACTTCGCTTGGGCGCAACGGGACCTGAGATCGTTGTCGCGTCATGCGGCGTTGTACGCCCCGTTGGGGGATCTGGAGGAGTTGGTGGGATCCGCGTGGATCCATCTCCGGGAATCGGTCCTGCCGGGTGAATCGTTCTCGCCATTGACCGAAGCCGGCTTTCAGAAGGCGGTGGAACAGACCCGGGAACGGTTGCGCGGCGCGGTGCCGCCGTTGGTGGATCGGATCGGGCAGATCCTGGATCTGCGGGCGCAGGTGGCGCGGCGGATTGGAAGTGGCGCGGCGCCGGCGGCGGTGACGAAGGTCCGGACGTTGAATGATCTGAGCCAGTTGGGAGCGGCAACGGCGCCGAAGCCGGGGGCGACAACGGGTTTGGGGATGGAGTTGGCGGCATTGGTCCCGGCGCGGTTCCCGGAGCGGACTGCGGCGGCGGCGATGGTGCATCTGCCGCGTTATCTGAAGGCGCTGTTGATCCGGGCGGAGCGGGCGACGTTGAATCCGGCGAAGGAACAGGAACGGATCCGGTTGATCGCGCCGTACGTGACTGCGTTGGGACGTCTGGGGGCGAATCCGCCGACCACCGATGAAGGGCGTCGGTTGGTGCAGGAATTCCGCTGGATGCTGGAAGAGTTCCGGGTCTCGACCTTTGCCCAGGAATTGGGCACGGCCCAACCGGTTTCGCCCAAGCGACTGGACGAGGCGCTGGAACGGATCCGGATCGCGGGATAGGACGGGGGGGTGGGATGTATAGAGACTGTCCCAAACCACCCTGTTTTAGATGTTCCCACCTCGACCCAGGCACGTCCGAATCTTTGAGACAATGGTGTGATCCTTACGCCGGAGGCGTTTCAGCTGGTAGCCCGGGCTACCGGCTCCCAACCCTTCGGGTTGAAGACGTCTCCAGCCACAAAGTGAAGGTCACCAACAGACGGTCAGGGCACATAAGGGTCGAATTTCCGTGATTGAGGGGGATTTTTCCCATTATGAGCCTTCCTATAGCGTGGGATTGACTGATGGCTATCAATGGCTTCGGCACTCTGGGGACAGGCTCTATATAGGAAGCAAAGGACTTATAGGACCTATGCCGAGTCGTTCACCGGGGTGGCTGGTCGAGTTCCCGGAGGATGGCGGCGGCGGCACGTTCGGCGGCCCCCGGAGTGCCAAGGCTTTGGCAGATGCGGGCGAGTGCATCGCGTTGGGTGGAGCGGGCGAGCGGATCGCGGAGCAGGCCGAGGGCGGTTTCCGCCAGGGCTTCGGGAGTGGCGGCGGACTGGATGAACTCCGGCATGACGGGTTGATCGGCGAGGAGATTGGGCATGGCGAGATACTTCACGGTGACGACGCGCCGACCCACCTCATAGGTCAGCCACGAGGTGCGGTAGAGGGCGATGGTCGGTACCTGGAACCATGCGCATTCGAGGGTGACGGTTCCGGTGGAGGCGAGGGCGAGGGTGGCGCGTTGAAGGGCATCGGGGAGTGAACCCACTTCGGGTCTGGGTGCGCCTTCCTGTCCGGCGCCGAGCTGGTTTGCGAGGGATGCCAGTTCCTGGGTGGGCAGGATCAGACGGGGTTGGATGGGCAGCGTGGCCTGAATCTTCGCCGTGGCTTTCAACAGGACCGGCAGATGACGTTCGAGTTCCCCGACCCGGCTTCCCGGCAGCAGCAACACTTCCGGGATGCCTTTGGGATCGGGTTGGGATCGGGAGCGTCCCTGATGGCGGTCGACGATGGGGTGCCCGATGAACTCCACGGGGAGTCGGGGTGCATGTTCGGCGTACCAGGCGGGTTCGAAGGGCAGGATGGAGAGCAGGCGGTCGTGGGTGAGTTCCATCTGGCGGGCGCGGCCCGGACGTGACGCCCAGACCTGGGGAGAGACCAGTTGGATGATGCGTGGATTCCAATCGGGGATCCGGGAGGCCCGGTCGCGGATGGCCTGGGCGAAGCGCAGGTTGAATCCGCCATAATCCACGCCGACGACCAATTCGGGTCGCAGTTCGACACAGCGGTCGAGCAGTTGATGGAACAGGCGCCGGAACGTCCAGTAGCGGCGAAGCACTTCCCAGAGACCGATGACGGAATGCCGGGTGAGATCCTTGACGAGATCGACACCCGCAGCGCGGAGCGCGGGACCGCCACCGCCGGTGAACGCGATTCCGGGACGGAGTTGCAGGATGTTCCGGACCACCTCGGAGGCGAGTTGGTCACCGCTCGGATCGCCGGCAATGATGAAGATCCGTGGGCCGGACATGGCGAAAGCTTAGGAGTCCGGCGAGGCACTTTTCACCACAATTCACCCGGAGTGACGGGCGGAATGATCCCGCCCTGCGGTTGATGGGAGCCCCCGGGAAAGGGAACGAAGGTTCCACGGATCCCGGGGCATGAACGTGGGAAGGAAGTTGGGGCCGGTTCCGGCCCCATTCGCCCGGCCCTACACCCGGTCAGGACCTTTGCTGATGACCGCCTTCATGCTGTCCGCCCAGCGCCTCGAAGCCGGAGAGGACGTCGAAAAGCTCGGCGTCGATTCCGTCCTGACGCAGGCGATGGAACCTGCCGCCCAGTTCGGCGAGGAGTTCGTCGATGTTGCGATCCGCACGTTCCATCGCCGCCAGTCGGCTGGCATTTTCGCTGGCCAGCGATTCAGCGCAGGCGCGGAAGAGGGAGACGAAAAGAAACTCCCGGATGAACGCCCGCAGGGTGGCGCTGTCGCCCATGACCTCGGGCAGGAGTCTTGTCGGCCAGGGAAGTCCGGCCAGGCCTTGCTGCCAGGCCTTGTCGAGCGGAAGCAGTCGCTGATGAACGGGGATGTACACCGAGCCCAACTTCGGGCGGTTATGGAAGAGATGGAGTTCAGTGACTTCGCCCTGGTGCTGTTGGGCTGCGTGCTCGACGAGGATCTGTCCGATGAGTGGTGTGATCGTCTGGACGGAACTGGGTACGGTGAAGAGTCCCAGCGGTGACAGTCCCGCGTCCGAAAGTCGCGCATGGACACGCTCCCCGACAGCCCAGACGTGGGGAAGGCCGGGCGATCCGGCCAGGGTCTTCACAGCGAAATCAGCCACCACGTCATTGAACTGGCCGACCAATCCCTGATCTGAACCGAACACGACCGCCCCGACGGCACGGGCATCCGCATCCCCGTTCCCTTCAATCACGACAGTGGAAGACCCACCCGAACGAAGGCATGCGCCCAAACCCAACTCCACCGTGCGAGAGTATTCGCCCAAGGCCCGCACCGATCTCTCATATTGTCCGATGCTGGACTCCGCCAGGGATTTCATGGTGCGGACCACCGACTGGAGATCGCCGGCACTGCCGATCTTGCGGCGGAGACCTGCCGTGGTGTCGCTCATCAGCGCGATCCCTGTCCGCGGCCTGCCAGGGTCCCAACCAGGACCGCGGCGAGGACGGCGACCGTTGCGAGGACAAATCCACCGGCGGAGGGCATCGCCAGCCAGTTGAGGGATTCCTTTGCGGCACCGGTGCTGCCAAGGGCCGGAGCCCTGAATCCGGCCCAGATCCAGAAGAGGGCATAACCCAGGCCGCCGGCCCCAAGAACCGCGCTGACCAAGGCGGTGACCGGGCGTGAGACCCCGACGATGCACAGGACGGTGATCAGGGTGACGGCGCTGGTGCCCATTGCTCCCGCATGAAGGTGGGCCCGATGCATATAGGACCAGGCCTTGTCGACGACCGCCTTGGATGCGACCTGGTCATCCTTGTGGATGGTTCCTTGAACCTCGGCAGCGGCGTCCTTCAAACGTGACTTGATGAGGTCTTCGTTGAGACCGAAGACGATTCCCATTCCCTGACCGAACAGGATTGTGAGGATCGCCAGCACCAAGCCCACCGAAGCGACGCGAAAGTGGGATCGGAGGCAATGAGGTGTTTTTTCGGTTGTCATTTCGTGTGGGGAGAGAGGGTTGATTCAACGGGGTGCGCAGGTCCGGATGGACTGCCGCTGCTGG
>CAZDYB010000049.1:0-14616 GCA_964509045.1 uncultured Akkermansia sp. | reverse complement strand
AGGACGACGGCGCCGGAATCGCGGGCGAGGAGGGTGGTGGAGTCCGAGGAACCGTCATCGACGACGATGACGGTGGGGGTGAGGGGAAGGAGATGACGGACGATGGGGCCGATGGTCCGGGCTTCGTCGAGGCAGGGAATGACGGCGACGGTGTTCTCTGGCGAAGGATCCACGGAGGGGGTGGGGCGGGGTGTCAGGCGTCGCCGAGCCGTGACTTGTTGTCGAAGGCGAACTTGAGGAGGGAATGGGTGCCACGGAGGCCGAGTTTGTCGCAGATGTTGGCGCGATGATTGTCGACGGTATTGGGGCTGATGGAGAGGGCGGAGGCGATTTCCTTGGAGGTCTTGTCCTCGGCGATGAAGCGGAGGATGCGGCGTTCGGCGGGGGTGAGGCGTTCCATGCCGGGGCGATCGGAGCGGAGTTGCTCGACGCCTTGGCGGCGTTTGAGGAGGTGGCGGGTGAGGGTGGGGCTGACATAGGGTTCACCGCGACTGACGGACTGGAGGCAGGCGAAGAGTTCGGCGGAGGCATTTTCCTTGAGGACATAGCCGGACACTCCGAGGTCCATGAAGGCGTCGAACATCTCGCGTTGGGAATGGGCGGAGAGGACGACGACCTTGACGGGGAGGGAGGCATCGCGGACGGCGGTGGCGAAGCGGATGCCATCGCAGCGGGGCATGTCGATATCGACCAGGGCGATGTCGGGTTTGGTTCGGTCGAGGAGATCGAGGGCTTCCTGGCCATCACTGGCTTCGGCGACGACCTGGAGGGTGGAATGGCGGTCGAGCACGGCGCGGAGGCCAGCGCGGAAGATGGGATGATCGTCGGCGATGAGGACGCGGATGGGAGTCATGGGTTGGATTTCTGCGGGATTGGAAACTGGGCCCGGACGGTGGTGCCGCGACCGGGTTCGGAGAGGATTTCGAGGGAGCCGCCGAGGATGCGGGCGCGTTCGTGGAGACCCCGGAGGCCGAAGCCGGCGGAGCTGCCGGGGGACTCGGGGTCGAATCCGCGGCCATTGTCCTCGATTTCGAGTTCGATGCCGGTGTCGCGGCGCAGGAGGCGGATTTCGATGCGGGTTGCGGCGGCGTGTTTGAGGACGTTGTTCAGGGATTCCTGAACGATGCGGTAAAGGTTGATCTCGTCGGGTTGGGGCAGGAGGCCATCGATGGGATCGAGGTCGGCGTGGACGTGGCAGGTGGCGCCGTCCTCGATCCGTTCGACGAGGGTACGGAGGGCGCGGGTGAGGCCGAGGCGATCGAGGACCTTGGGTCGGAGGTTGTGGGTGATTTCGCGGACGGCCTCGATGGCGTGCATGGCGAGTTGGGAGATTTCGGAGAGTTGTTGCTGGGCCTGGGCTGGGGAACCGGTGTCGAGGCCGAGGTCGGCCCGGTTCTTGATGACGAGGAGTTCCTGTTCGAGGGAATCGTGGAGGTCGGAGGCGATGCGACGACGTTCGAGTTCCTGGGAGGCGATGAGTTGGCGGGCGAAGGCCTCCTGGGCGAGGCGGCGGCGGTCGGCCTGGCCTTCCTGCCAGAAGTAGGTGCCGACGACGCCGAAGCCGGCAATGGAAGCGACGGCGATGAGGAACCAGTTTGTCTGGTACCAGCGAGGCAGGATGACGAGTTCGAGGCTGGCGTCGTTGCGGGACGTGACGCCGTCGTGGTTTTCCGCCGCGATCCGGAACGTGTATTGGCCGGGTGGCACGCGGGTGTAGTAGGCGACCCGACGTTCGCCCATGTCGATCCAACCGCGGTCGAAGCCGACGAGTTGGCAGCGGAAGCGGAGATTCCTTGGGGCGACGAAGCTGGGGGCGGTGAAATGGAGTTCGAGGAAATCGGCTCCGGGCGGGAGTTGGATGGCGCGGCCGGGTTCGAGGATGTCGAGGCGGGGCAGGGAAGCTGGATCCTGATTGGCGCGGGAGATGCGTTGTGGATCCGGCCGGACCCAATCCGGGCCTTCGTCGCGCAGCAGGACCTTCAGGCTGGAACGTTCGCCGCGGATGACGACCCGTTCGATGCTGGGCCTGGGTGGAGGAGTCTGGCGATGAAACCGGGAGGGATCGATGACGGAGATCCCGCGATTGGAGGGGAACCACAGGCGCCCGTCGCTGGACCGGGTGCCGGCGGGTTGGACCGAACTGGTGAGCTCGATGGAACGGAGTCCATCGGCGACGGTGAAATGTCGGATGTTCATGCGCCCGATCTGTCGGTCGGCGGCGGCATGGAGTTCGGCGCGGGAGGCGGAGAACACCCCGCGACTGCAGGTGAACCACAGGTTGCCGAGGCCATCGTCGATGATCTGGTGGATGGAGTTTTCGACGAGGCCCTGCTGGACGGACAGGTGGGAAAAGGTGCCATCGCGCCAACGGAACAGGCCGCGGTCGAGGGTACCGATCCAGAGGGTGCCATCGGGGTCATGGTGCAGGCTGACGACGGTCTCCATCTGGTGGCCGGCGGCGGAGCTCCAGTTGGTGACGACCTGGTTGTTGCGGATGAGGTTGAGGCCGAAGGAAGTGCCGACCCAGAGATCGCCATTGCTGCCTGGGCGGATGCAGCGGACGTCATCATTGGAGAGTCCCTGACTGCCGCAGATCCGGATCATGGGTTGATCCCGGCGTGCGATGGTCAGTCCGGCGGGAGTGCCGATCCAGACGGTTTCCTGAAGGTCACCCTCGATGCACCAGACGGCGATGCCGGGGGGATGGTCGGGGAGAGGGATGCTGGCGAAGGCGCCGTCCTCGTATCGGATCAGGCCTGCGGTCCGGGTACCGAGCCAGAGGCGTCCGGAGGCATCCTCGTGGGCGGAGAACAGGAAATCGGTGGTGAGGCCATTGGTCTTGGAGAAATGGGTGATGCCCTCGGCGTGAAGCCGGTTGAGGCCGGAGGCGGTGGTGACCCAGAGCGAGCCATCGCGCGATTCGCAGACGGAGGTGACTTCGTCATGGCTCAGGCCTTCGGGTGTTCCGATGGTGGCGAAGCGGTTGCGTTTGAGTTGGGCGAGTCCCAGGCCGTCGGTGGCGGCCCACAGGCTGCCTTCGTTGTCGCGGAGCAGGGTTGCGGTACCCCGGCTGGAGAAGCCGGCGCCGACCTTCATGGAGGAGAAACGATCGCCCTGCCGATGATGCAGTGTGTCCGGGGTACCGATCCAGAGGTCGTCGGGTTCGGCTTCGAGGATGGCTCGGACGGACAGGGTGACTCCGTCCTTCCAGGGGACTGGAACGAGTCTGCCGTCGACATATTCCCAGAGCCCCTTGGAGCCACCGGCCCAGATCCGGCCCGAGGCGCCGGTGGCCAACGTGGACCATTGGGGAACGTACTCGTCCGAGGCGAGGGGGACTGGATGCCATTTGGAATGGTCCCATCGCCAGATCCCGGCACGTGGGGTGGCGACGATGGCCTGTCGATCCTGGGTTTCGGCGACGCCGACGATGAAGCGGGCGAGGGGGGTGGGAGGGGGGATGGCCTGAAACCGGTCGTTCACCCAATGGAACAGGCCGCCGCCGTCGGTGCCCACCCAGATGGCGTGGTCGCGTCCATGGGTAATGACCTTGACGTGTTCATTGGCGAGGCCTTGGGCGGGCCCGAAGTGGCGGAAATCCGGGCCGGCCTTGCGCACAGCGCCCCCGCCCGAGGTGCCAAACCAGATCCGGCCGGCGGCATCCTCTGAAATGTGGCTGATGCGGATCAGCGGGAAGGTGCCCGGCGCCACCTGATCCATCATCTCGAACTGGACGCCATCGAACCGGATGGCGCCGGCATCGGTGCCGAGCCAGAGATTGCCATCCCGGCCCTGATGCAGGGCGGTGACGGTTTCGAAGGGAAGACCGTCTTCGAGGCGCCACGCCCGGACGGAGTACTCGGGGATGAGGGGTGGATTCCGGGCGTGGGCGGGGGCGGCGGCGGCAAGGAGCCAGAGCGAAATCCATTGAACCAGCGCCTGGGCAAGGCGCGGACCTGCCCGGTCGATCAGGGGTTTCCAGGTGGCGGACTTGCCGCCGATTCGCGCTCCGTCCTGCACAAGGCTTTGCGGAGACTGAGCGTGGACCGATGCAAAATCAATCGTCAGGCCGGATCCGGCTCCACCCATTTGCCGTTGTCGCGGATCAGGTCGACGAGGCGGTCGACGGCTTCGGTTTCGGGGATGTTGAAGCGGACGGGGGTCTTGCCGATGTAGAGGTTGATCTTTCCTGGGGCGCCACCGACGTAACCGAAGTCGGCGTCAGCCATTTCGCCGGGGCCATTCACGATGCAGCCCATGATGGCGATCTTGACCCCCTTGAGGTGTTCTGTCCGGGCCTTGATGCGGGCGGTGACGGTCTGGAGGTTGAACAGGGTGCGGCCGCAACTGGGACAGGCGACGTAATCGGTCTTGAAGGAGCGGCAACCGGCGGCCTGGAGGATGTTGTAGGCGAGGCGCAGGGAGGCCCCGGCCCCGGATTCTCCGCGGACGAGAATGGCGTCGCCGATGCCATCGGCGAGGAGGGCGCCGATGTTGATGGCGGCGCGGAGCAGGGCGACGTCGGGGGTGGTGGGTGGGGCGAGGGGAAGGAGGGTGTCCTTGAGAAGGATGGGGTTTTGGCGGCCGGCGCGGTGGAGTTGGACGGCCAGCAACCGGAACGCGGTGATGGGTGGAAGCGGGACCGAGTCGGTGACGGTCACCAGTTGGGTGTCGCAGGGAATCGCGGATGGATCGATGGGATGACGGGGATCGATCTCAAGGAGGTTGAGGTCTTCGAGGACGGCTTCGGGTCGGACATCGGCCTTGGCGGGGATGCGTGGGGCGACCTGGTCATGGACGGAACGGGTGACGACGACGCGGACGGTCTGGTCGCCGCCGCAACGGTAGTCGTCGTTGAGGACCGATTCCCGGGTTGGACGGCGGGTGAAGGAGAAGGGATCCCAGGACAGGGGGGCTTCGGGGAGGGGATTGGGATGGCCGGAATGGGTGAGTTCGGGGACCTGGGTGAGGAGTTCGTTGCAGACGGCGATCTCGCGGGGGCTGTCCTCGGTCAGGGAGACGCGGATGGTATCGCCGATGCCATCGCAGAGGAGGGAACCGATGCCGATGGCGGACTTGATGCGGCCGTCCTCGCCTTCGCCGGCCTCGGTGACGCCGAGGTGGAGGGGGTAGTTCCAATCGGGGCCGAGGTCATCGAGGCGGGCGGCGAGGAGTCGATAGCACTCGATCATGACCTTGGGGTTGGAGGACTTCATGGAGAACACGAAGTTGTGGAAGTCCTGCTTGCGACAGATCCGGGCGAATTCGAGGGCGCTTTCGACCATGCCGAGGGGTGTGTCCCCGTAGCGGTTCATGATGCGGTCGGAGAGGGATCCGTGATTGGTCCCGATGCGAAGGGCGCGGCGGAGTCGGATGCATTCGAGGACGAGCGGGGTGAAGGCTTCCTCGACGCGGGCGAGTTCGGCTTCGTAGGCGTTGTCGTCGTATTCGCGCACGGCGAACTTCTTCTTGTCGGCGTAATTGCCCGGATTGACCCGGACCTTTTCCACCCACTTGACGGCCTCCATGGCGGCATCGGGTTTGAAGTGGATGTCGGCGACGATGGGGACGAGGCAACCGCGTGCGCGGAGGGCGGCGACGATGGGGCCCAGGTTGGCGGCGTCTTTGACGGTGGGAGCGGTGATGCGGACGATCTGACAACCGACCTCGACGAGCTCGAGGGTCTGCTGGATGCAGGCGTCGGTGTCCATGGTGTCGCAGGTCAGCATGGACTGGCGGACGACGGGATGATGTCCCCCGATGACGACGCCGCCGTGGGCGGGGTCGCCGACGACGACCTCACGGGTGGGGCGACGGTTCACATTCCAGGGGGAAGCGCAGTACTTCATTGGCGGGGGGAATAGAGCGAGAGTGGGGACGGAACGTCAACGGCCTGGGGGAGCCGGGTTCGGGGCGGGGTTGCGGAAACGGGATGGATGTCCACTATGGGCTGCGAAGAGAATCGATATGGAAAAGCCAAAGATTGTAGCGTGGTTGAAGCCGTGGTGTGGATGGAGTGCGGGTGTCCGTGCGGTCTTCAAGAAGTACGACCTGCCTTTTGAGGAGCGGGACATCATCAATCGTCCCGAGTGTTTCCAGGAGATGGTGGACCGGACGGGCCAGACCAAGCAGCCGACGGTGGAGATTGCGGGTCAGATCCTGGCGGATGTGAGTGGCGAGGAAGTGGAGGCGTGGATGTTGGACAAGGGATTGGTGAAGCCCAATGAGCGGACGCCGGAGGTGCCGATCGATCAACCGTGCGCCCACGAGTTGCCGCAGGGCGCTCCGGTGGGTTTCCGGCGGTGAGCGGTTGCCGCAATAGATTGCGGCGTGCAGTTACGGTTTTACGTGGCGCGGGGTGAAGGCGCACAAGGCAGGGGTCTCTCCCACCAAGGATTCCTCTGATGAAACCATTCCCAGTTCCGAAATGGGCCCAGGGTGCAGTTGGCTTATTCACTGCTCTGCTGGGCTTTTCTGTTGAAGCCAAGGTCCTCGACAGTTTCGACGCACCGGCGCGTGCGGGATGGGAGGATGCCAACCCGGGCGGATTGCCGTTGCCTGGCGGAACACAGGCGGGAGGTCAGTTCACCTTCAATCTGCCTGCCATCGGTCAGCCCTTCTTCGTATCGAGCCGCAAGACGTCCGAGACCTTTGACTTGGTCGAGGGCCGCACGGTGGAGATGCGGGTGGACATGGTGAGCGGACGCGGACCGGATTCGTTTGCGGTGGTGGGCTTCATCCCGCAGGGCGCAGGCGGGCCCAATTCACTGCGGGGCTATGGCCTGGCCAAGTCGGAGACCGACATCCTGGTCACGAAGGGCATCAACACCTACTTCTTCGATTCCACCCCCACGCCCCCGATCAAGAACGACAACGTGACCCTGGTGCTGAAGCTGGGTGTGGTGGGAGGCAGCGTGCACATCACGGGCAGTGTCCTGGACAAGGATGCCGGGAACCAGGTGATCTGGGAGCAATCCTTTGTGGACAGCCCGCAGGCGGATGTCCTTTCCACCGGTGTCGATGATCCCCCGGCGCCCTATGTCAATCTGGTCGGGAACTTTGTGCTGTACCTGTACGCGGATGGCGGGGCGGATCCCGCAGGGTACCAGGTCGTCTATGACAATGCCGAGACGTTCGTGACCGACACGGTTGTCCTGGACAACTTCAACGCCGCCCAACGCTCGGGGTGGGAGGACAAGAATCCGGCGAACCTTCCGCTTCCTCCGCCGGTCCAGGGCAATGGACAGTACACCATCGATCTGCCTGCCATCGGTCAGCCCTTCTTCCGTTCCAGCACCAAGACCAGCACCCAGTATGAACTGGTCGAGGGAACCCGGCATGAGTTTGCGGTGGACATGGTATCGGGTCTTGGACCGGACTCCTTTGCGGTGCTGGCCTGGATCCCGGTGACGACCGGGGCCAACAGCCTGGCGGGCTATGGCATTGCCAAGTCGGAGTCCGACATCCTGATCACCAAGGGCATCAACAAATACTTCTATAACGAGAACCCGGTCCCCGCGATCAAGAACAGCAACGTCCGCCTGACCCTGGAGCTCACGGTGCGAAATGGTGCCGTGGAGATCATCGGACGGGTCCTGGATCTCGAGGACAACAACGCGGTGCTCTTCGAGCAGCGGTTTGTGGATACGGCGGGTGCGGATGTCTTCGCGGATGGATCGGATGATCCCCCGGCGCCCTACATCACCACGGGGAATGCCGTCCTTTACCTGTATGCGGATGGCGGCACGGATCCGACCGGGTACCAGGTGGTTTATGACAACCTGGCGGTGTCGGCACCGCCGGCGGCGGCGAACGTTGCGCCGATCATCTCGGCGGTTGCCCCTGTGGAGGGTGCGAACTTCCTGCCGACGTCGACGCAGGTCAGTTATGCGGTCACGGACGACAAGGCGCTGCCGGACTCGGCGTTCCAGGTGACGTTGAACGGGACGGTCTATACGACGGCGAATGGGGTGAGTCTCAGCGCGGCGGGAGCGAGTCGCACCGCGACGCTGGGCGGGTTGGCCGCCGAGATGAACTATACGGGGCAGGTGTCGGTGACGGATTCGGACGGCGTGACCCGTTCGGTGCCGCTCCATTTTGACACCTACACGGTGGCGAACACCCGGATCGTCGAGTTGGAGGATTACAATTTCGAGGCGGGCGGATTCTTCAACAGCCCGGTTCGCACGGCGGAAGGCTGGGGAGCGGCGGACAACAGCTATACCGACCGGGCGGCGACGCTGGGGGTTGATGTACACGAGACACGGACCTCGCCGAGTGCCGGGGACAGCATGTATCGGACGTTGGATGCGGTCCGGATGCAGCGTTCACTGGATCGGGCGCGGCCTGGGTTCTCTGCGGACAATCTGATCTTCGATTATGACGTGGGAGACCTGGCCGTGGGTGAGTGGATGAATTACACGCGGGATTTCGCGGCGGGTTCCTATGAGGTCTACCTGCGGGAGGCGGTGGTGAACTTCGGTCAGGCGGACAGCGCCCTGGAGATCGTGACGGGTGACCGGACCCAACCGGACCAGACGGTCCGGGTGGTGGGAACATTCCTGGGAACCACGTCGGGATTCACCTATCGCAATGTGCCACTGACGGACGGGACGGGAGCCAACAAGGTGGTCCTGCGGTTGTCGGGGGTGACGACCCTCCGCCTTCGGACCATCACGGCGGATACCTCGAGCGGGAACCGATATCTGAACTATCTGCTGGTGGTTCCGGTGGAGGATTCCGGGTTGCAACGTGCTGCGGTGGCATCGTTGGCCCCGGCGAACGGCACCACGGTCAACTCGGTGGAACCGACGGTGCAGGTGGCGATCGAGAACCGCGACACGCAGGTGAACGTGGGAACGATTCAGCTCCAGATCAATGGGGTGGCGGTGACGCCGACGGTGGCGACGACGGGCAACGGTGCGACGGTGACCTACCGGTATGCGTCCTTGCCGCCGAGGGATTCGGTGCAGACCGCGCGTCTGTCGTTCCGTGACAACGAAGGGGAGGAAATCACTTCGGAATGGCAGTTCACGGTAACCTATGTGCAATTGGATCCGGCCACCCGTTTTCAGGGTCGAGGCCTGGCATCCGGCTTCAACTTCAAGTGGGTCCAGGCCCTTCCCGAGGGTGGCCTGCTCGACAACAGCCTGACCCGGGCCGAGGAACAGTTGCGGACCGGTTCCTCCATTCCGCGCGGGGTGGATGAGTCTGGTGTGACGGCCGCCGTCAACTATTCCCAGAATGCGGTGAACGGTGGCACCGACGGCTCCTTTGGAGGGGACCTGGGGTTCCCGGGTGCGGATCTGGGTCTGGGCGACGAGAACATCGCCGCCGAGTTCACGGCGCATCTGGATCTGCCGGCGGGCGTTGTCCGGTTCGGCGTGATCAGCGATGACGGATTCAAGCTGGCGTCGGCGGTGGCGCCGAATGCCGGGACGGCGCCGTTGGACTTCAACAACGGCGGACCTGCGAACAAGGTGTTCGATGTGGTGGTGCCGGAGGCGGGTCTCTACGCCTTCCGCCTGGTCTGGTACGAGCGCAGCGGCGGAGCGCATGTGGAGTGGTTCACCGAGGATCGTTCCACCGGCGTCCGCACGCTGGTGAATGGCGCGGGTGGAATCCCGGCGTTTGCCACGGTCGAGGCGGTTGCGCCGAGCATCACCGCCCAGTCCACGGACATCCTCGGGAATGCCTTCGGCAACGAGGCTGCCGCGGTCATCGATACCGCTGCCAGGACGGTTCGGATTCCGCTCGGGACGAGCCCGTCCCGGTACTACCGTTTGCTGGGTGCCACGGCGTTGGAGATCGACTCCATCGTCATTGAGGGCGACACCGTGGTGTTGAAGTACCGCTGATCGATTCCGGATCACCGCGCCGGGTTGTGGCCGAGATGCCGCGACCCGGCGCTTTTTTGTCGATGGCGGTCATCCGGCGGGTTGGATTCTGACATTGACCCGCCCGGGAACCTGATGGATGGCCGTCAACGGCTGGTTTCCGTCCCGGCGCGCCCTTCCATCCCTGCATTCCCGGCAACCGAACGTTGCCGCTCCGGGGAGGCCCGGCACTGCTTGCACCCTTTGGGGTAGGATTCGTACGGTTCCCGGCTCATGAGTTCCGGAGCAGATTACCTGCGGCTGAGTCGTCGTCTGATCGATGGGGTGGAGGCGCAATTGCCGGAGATCCGAATGGCTGCGCGATGGTTTGCCGACACCATCCTGGAGGGGCGGATGGTCCATCTGTTTGGGTCGGGCCACAGCCGGATCCTGGTGGAGGAGATGTGGCCCCGGTATGGATCGTTTCCCGGGTTCAACCCGATCGTGGAGTTGTCATTGAGCTTCCACAACCTGGTGGTCGGGGCCAACGGCCAGCGTCAGGCAATGTTCCTGGAGAATGTCAGCGGGCTCGCTGCCCGGATCCTCAGGAACTACGACCTGTCGAGAAAGGATACCGCCATGGTCGCGTCCTCGTCCGGATGCAACGTGGTGCCCATCGAGATGGCGGAGGAGTTCAGGAAGCAGGGAATCCGGGTGGTCGCCATCGTTTCGAAACGGCACTCGGACAAGAGCAGGAGCCAGCGGGCTGACGGCAAGCGACTCCAGGACTTCGCGGATCTGGTCCTCGACACCGGGGCGCCGGTGGGTGATGCGATGGTGCGGATCGAGGGATTGGAGACCCCGGTGGCGCCGGGATCGACGGTGGGTGGATGCCTGTTGGTGAATGCGATCAAGGCGGAGGTGGCAGACCGGTTGACCCGGGCGGGTCATCCGCCGTTGGTGCTGACTGCCGGGGCTTTGGTGGGGAAGAAGCGGGCCACGGAATTGTTTGAGGCGGCCTATGACGAACACGCCCGACGTCTCGCCCGGTTGTATGAGAAGATCGGGTTGGAGAAGGCGGAGGAACCCCGGTTGGAACCGAGGGCCGGATCAGGATCCACCTGGGAACCGGGCCGGGGACAGTCTGATTCGGGAAGGCGGAGGCGGGGATGAAGCCGGCGATCCTGTTGGTCGAGTGTGAGGATCAACCTGGTCTTGTGCATGCGGTGACCGGGGTGTTGTTGAGATACGTGGCGAATGTGGTGGGAAACCAGGAGTTCGTGGACCGGACCGCGCATCGGTTCTACATGCGCACCGAGTTCGAGATGTTGACCGGCGACTTACGTCGGGAGGTGTTGGAAAGGGATCTGGCGGCTGTCCTTCCCCGGGATGCAAGGATCCGGGTCGCGTCGGACCGGCCCCGGCGCCTGGTGATCCTGGCATCACGCGAGCATCACTGTGTGGCCGACCTCCTGGTCCGGCATCACTTCGGTGAGCTTCACGCAACGATCGATTCCGTTGTCAGCAACCATGACCTGCTGGGTCCGTTCTGCCACCGGTTCGGCATCCCGTTCCATCATGTGCCTGCGGAAGGACTGACCCGGGAAGAACACGAGGGACGGTTGGTGGAAGCCATTGGCTCCGGCGATCCCGAGTATCTGGTCCTGGCCAAGTACATGAGGGTGCTCAGCCCGGGATTCGTCGCCCGGTTTCCGCATCGGATCCTCAATATCCACCACTCCTTCCTGCCGGCCTTCGTTGGTGCGCGCCCTTATCATCAGGCCTTTTCGCGTGGGGTGAAGGTGATCGGGGCAACGGCCCATTTCGTGACCGACGACCTGGATGCCGGCCCGATCATCGTGCAGCACGTCCTGCCGGTGGATCATACCCGGAGTGCCGCAGATCTGGCCCGGGCGGGGCGCGACGTCGAGCAGGCGGCGCTGGCCCAGGCGCTTCGACTGGTGTTGGAGGATCGCGTGTTCCTGGCGGGCAATCGGACCGTCATCTTCGATTGATCCGAGGGGAGGGGACGTTGCGTGGCCTGTGCCGAGGGATTCCCGCGCCGCCGAGGGACTGTTGGGGCGGCGACGGTGGGTCGCGGTTCCCCCGGCTTCACCCGAGGAATCGGGTGAGGAGGTTGCGGGTGATCTGCTGGACGCGGGGGTCGGGACCGAGGGGACGGGTGTAGACGGCGGGGCGAAGGTATCCGGGGGGTTCGCTGAGGCCGTCGCCCCACCAGATGGTGGCGGCGTTGAACACGACGTTGTTTCTGGGCCCAGGATAGACGGTGGCGGTGAACTCGCCCCCGTTGGGTTTGCCTGGGGCTTCCTGCGTGGGCCCGCCCGCCACCACTTCCAGTCCGGGAATCGGTGCCGGATCGCCATGCCATTCCCATCCGACGAGGCCCGGGATGGAATCGCCGGCCTTCATGCCCGTGTCCTTGAACAGCCAATGATCGGGTTTGCGACAGGTCCAGTCGGCCCCGCCGGTGACAGGGCCGGTGGAATGGGCGCCGATGAGTTCGTTCGCATAGGGCCGTTCGTGGGGCAGGGAATTCATGGCGACGAAGTCGCGGGTGCCGCCCGGTGGACCAAAGACGCCGGTCCGTTCGAAGATGCGATGGGATCGGCCGCGGGGATCGCGGGAGAATGCGATCCGGCCACAGACGGCGTTGCCGGAGAGGAAGGCGACATTGAGGCCGTCGCGGATGGCGCCCTGGACATTGCGGAACATTTCCAGGGTCCAGTATTCGTCATGACCGACACTGAGGAATCCAAGGCCGCGACGGAGTCCGCGGGGATCTGAGTGGGTGTCCTGATTGGAGATATAGGAGACGTCATGGCCTTCGCGTTCGAGCCAGTAGGCGATGGGAAATTCCCAGAGGAGGAACTCGCCGGAACCCTGGGAAAGGGGGGCGTCGAAAATCTGGCAGTAACGGGCGTAGGGCCGGTTGAAGCTCACCTGGACATCGCCACCCCACCACCACTGATGTTCGCCGTTGTCGTACAGGGCGAACTGGCTGGGCCACCGATTATAGGCCTGCCAGGTGTGGTCGCTGCACTGGAACAGGAGATCGACGGGTCGGTCATCCCGGACAATGAAGATCACGTAGCTTTCGAGCCCGGTCCCGCGGGTGCGGAGGCGTCCGAGATGAACGCCGCTGACGGTGTCGCGGGGGACGGTCCAGGACAGGGCGACGGGCCATTGGCAGTCGCGGACGCGTTTGTTGCCGATGGGTGGGGTGGGATGGGCGCGGCCAGGAAGATTGGCGAAGGCGGCGACCCGGCGGGCTCCGTCGCCCTGATAGAATCCGAGTCGGAAGATCTCGAGGTCGAAGGGTTCCGCTGGATCGGTGCTGACGTGGAAATCGATGCGTTGGCCGGGTCGGACGCGAAGTTCGGAGCAATAACCTTCGATCCAGGGACAGCGCCAGCGGGTGGGGGGATCGATGCGGGTGGAGGTGAGGAGCCAGTCGCGGGTGCCGGGCCGGTCATTTTCGCGGCGGATGGAATCGCGTTGGGAGGAGCGGGATGGGGTGATGGGTGTGGCGCAGCCGGCGGCGAGAGCGAGTGGGCCGAGGGCGGCGATCTGCTGGAGGGCGCGGCGACGACTGAGTGGTGGCATGGGGGAGGTTGGGGTTCCTCCCGTGGAGGGATCAACCGTGTTTGCGTTGGGTGATCCGGGGTTGGCTGAGGATTTCGAGGGCGCGCAGGGAGGCGGCATTGCGACCTTCGACGCCGAGCTTCTGGAAGATGCTTCCGAGATGCTGTTTCACGGTCTTGTCGCTCATGCCGAGGATGGTGGCGACGTCGAGGTTGCTCTTGCCCTGGGTGACCCAGAGGAGGACTTCGGATTCGCGCGGGGTGAGGGAGAGTTCCCGTTGGAGGGGTGCGGCGGAGCTGAAGTCGGGATTGAATCCCTGACCGGCCTGACCGATGGCCTCGTGGAGTCTTTCCTCGACGGCCTCGGCCCGGGTGAGCCTGGCCTGGACGGCGGCCAACAGGTCTTCGCGGATGACGGGCTTGGTGAGGTAATCGTCCGCACCGAAGTTCATGCCGATGCGGATGTCGGATTTGTCGCCGCGGGCCGTGAGGAAGATGAAGGGGGTGGAGGCGAACTGTCGATCGGCGCGCAGGCTCTGCACCACGCCGTAGCCATCCATCTCGGGCATCATGACGTCGCACAGGATCAGGTCCGGCAATTCGCGTCGGGCGGTCTCCACGCCGGCGACGCCGTCCGGGGCGGTGACGACATCGAATCCTTCCATTTCGAGGAGCAGGGCGAGATTCCGGCGCATGGGAGCCTGGTCTTCGATGATGAGGATCTTTTTCGCGCTCATGGGTGCGGCGGGGAGATTGATCAAGACGGAGCGGGGAAGCCATCCGCCGTTGGTCTGAAGTGGGGGGGCGACATTGAGGGAGCATCCCGCGGAGGCGCGGAGGAATGAAGGAACGGAGATCTGTTGGAGGGGGTTAGGAGGTTTTCCATTTTACCACAGAGAGCACAAAGAGCGCAGAGGGGGAGAAGGGTGGGAAAGGTTGGTCGTGTTCGGTTTCGGGCCGACCCTTCAGGGCTCGGAATCATTCGTCCGCGCTTCCCGGGGCACGCGACCTGAGCTGCAATGGATCGCGCCGTTGGGGCTGCGGGCAATCGTACTCGTCATCGTACTCGTAATCGGTCTGTGTTTTTTCCGGCGAGGTGCCGGGGGCTTCGTTGGTGGGGGCGGTGATCGAGTAAGGGTACGAGTGCGAGTTCGGAGCTGGGGATGGTTGTCCCCGGGGATTATCTTTCGTGTGTGGGA